>JABIXH010000200.1 GCA_018664975.1 Nitrospina sp.
AACTGGGTCTGCATGGGAATTTCATTTTCACGCGACAACTCAAGGTGCTCAGCCTGGAAAAATTTCTGGCAATAAGTACGATTGAGGGTGAATGGGGCCAAAATTTTCTCACAGAGAGAGGGCGTTTTTCTGCTTGAAGCTACAAGGAACATGCGGGTGACCATACATTCTTTGATCCATTGTGGATCTTTCAACCGGGTACAGTGCTCAGTAATATCCTGCTTTTCCGGGTTCAATAAAGTGGTCAATCGGTTGAGTTGGCGGCAGGTTTTTGGGTCGAGCAGGGTTTTCCCGGTATCGCAAAATTCAAGTCCGGTATTTTGCATGGTATCGCCAAAGATATTGGAGACAACGTCCAGCCCCCGTGACATCCCAATATTGGCGAGATAAATATCCGGGTTCAGGTCATTATTGAAATCGCCGACATCGATGCTCATTGTATTTTGCGTGGTCAGGGGAATGATGCCATCCTGAGAACGGATTTTTTTGAACTCGCCGTTTAAAGTTCCATAGTAATAAGTGTCTGCCACCCGGTAGTCATTACCTATGATAAGGTCGGGGGCACCGTCTGCATTAATATCGGATAGGAGGACGCTGTGGGTCTGACCGGGGATTCCGTCAAGAAGTTGTGATTTAAAATCCAGATTGTGATTGAGAATCCATTGATCTGTCGCCTGCCGAACGGGTTTGCGGGTGAAAATGCCTAAAAAATAATTTCCGTTAACAATATCGGGAAATCCATCCCGGTTGAGGTCAGCAAAAGCTGATGCGCTGGTTAGTAGCGCTCCTTCATTAGGGACGGAAAGAACTTTTATCTGGCCCTCATCAGGAAGTGGGTTGAGGACTAAAAAATTCCCCCCGTTAAAAGTAGTCAGAAAAATATCCAGCCAGCCATCATTATTCAAATCCACGAGGGCGATGTTGATCCCCTCCTTTCCGTTCAACTTTTTGACCCCGCTGAATATCTTTTTGAACCGGACCCCTTCCATATTCTGATAAAGTTCGAATCCGTTATTCGTGGCCACCGCGATATCAGGCCAACCATCGAGGTTGAAATCTCCCGAGGCAATGCCTCGCCCGAAAAACAGGGGATCAAGAAATATTTTTGGTGTCAGGGAATTGGAGTAGGTGATTCCAAGTTCCGTTCCCAGACGTTGGGTGAAAGGTTTGCCGGTTGTTTTGTTGCGAGGTCGGTGTGCCAGAGCATGTACCTCCACATTTCTTTTCCTGAGAATAACGGGGGCGGTGTGCCGCGTCATCGGCAAAGGCGAATAATTTTTTTCGGGAACGGTTAATTCCGATTCAGGTAAATAAGGGGCGGGTTCTTTTGTCTCAATAATCCGGTCATACTGCGCCAGCCAATTAACATGCCGGTATTCAAGCAGACTGTTCGAGGCATACCCCAGGCCGATTCCAATAGCAAAGACAATCACAAACAATTTTACAGCCAGAAAAAATGAAAAAGTGCGATAGATGATAAGGGCCGAATAGATACTGAATGTTCCGAAGGTGAAAACAAGGGTGGTCACAAATGCGGGGGAAAGTCCGGACATCATCATAGCCTGTGCCAGCATAAGGTCGAACGCGATAGGTAGAGGCATGAGCGTGCCCATAAAGGAGAGCAGACTGAGGTTAACAAGGTTGACGGGCATTCCGATTAACTTGTCAAAGCTCCAGAGATGGCTGGCAAGAGCTCCCAGCAGGCCCGCCAGCAACATCAGGGGCACAGTACGGGCGAAGATATAACGCATACTTTTCAAGTAATCCAGACCTGCGGATTGGAAAGCAATTAGCCAGGGTTCAGGGCTGAGATCGCAGGTTGTGGAGGGGTCGATTTCACAGGCTTGATTTTCTGGCGCGGTTCGGGTTTTTTCTGAAATCAGAGGAACAATGAGTAGGATTAAAATAAAAGTCGCCAGTAGTTTCATTACTGCCATATAGAAAGGAAAAATCGAGAACAGCATGGTGAGGACAATGATGTTCAGGGTGGGGGAACTGAACATGACTGCCAAGGCGGTTTCCATTTTGCTACCGGCTTCATACATGCCCTTGGCGATAGGTGCGACACAATTAACACAGACTCCTAGTGGGGTGCCCACAAACATTCCCATAAAACTATTGCGGAAGCGGCGGTCTGAAGGTTGGCGAGGAATGTATTTAAGCAGAGTGTAGAATCCAGCCGCAAGGATCAGGCCAAAAGCCATTCCACGCCAGTTGGTCTCATACCAGTTCAGGGTGGTATAGGCTACCCGTGTGATAAAGCTTGCATTTCGGGGAGCGTGAAAGTGAGCTTGGTGGGTGAGCGGATCTTCAAACGCCTCACTACCAGATAAAGCGGCTTTGTTGTCCAAAGCCGGGTAGCGGGAAACCAGCCAGAAGCTGGATGCTACCCCGATCATAAAAACCAGGAGAATTATAAATTTGCGATTACGGGTCATTCAAACGTATTATCCAACATTTAGGGAAACCCCCTTACAGGGGGAGGAAACTGGCAATAACTTTTTTGGCTGTATATTACATTAAAAACGGTAAATCAGCCCAGTCCCATCGAACAAAAAGTGTTTCTAAAGCCGAGATAACTCTTTGCTCACCCTATAAAGTCATCGCTCATTGAGTCCAGCGTCATGCTGGAAGGAGAAAAGATTTTGCAAACGGACGATTCAGAATCCTCGACCCATTTTATCCAGAATATTATCGAGGAAGACTTAAAAACCGGAAAATATGATGGGCGGGTTCATACCCGTTTCCCTCCTGAACCCAACGGATATCTGCATATAGGTCATGCGAAGTCCATTTTCCTGAACTTTGGGCTGGCTTCGCAATATTCGGGTAAATGTAATTTGAGGTTTGACGATACTAACCCCAGTAAGGAGGAGGAAGAATTTGTCAAAGCCATTAAGGAAGATGTTCGATGGCTGGGTTTTGATTGGGAAGATCGGATTTTTTACTCTTCAGGATATTTTGACCAGCTTTACGAGTTTGCGGTTCGGCTGATCGAGAAAGGCAAAGCTTATGTGGATGCCTTAAGCCCGGATCAAATTCGTGAATATCGGGGCACACTTTCGGAACCAGGAAAGAACAGCCCCTATCGAGACAGGCCAATAGAAGAAAACCTGGACTTGTTTGAACGAATGAAGGCTGGAGAGTTTGCCGAGGGCGAAAGAGTCTTACGGGCCAAAATTGATATGGCATCAGGTAACCTGAATATGCGGGATCCCGTATTGTATAGAATCTTAAAATTGTCTCATCATCGTACGGGGGATAAGTGGTGTATTTATCCCATGTATGATTTTACGCACGGTCAATCTGATTCCATAGAACGGATCACCCATTCAGTTTGCACCTTGGAGTTTGAGGACCATCGACCTCTCTATGACTGGTTTCTGAATGAACTGGATATTTATCGACCCCAGCAAATTGAATTTGCCCGCCTCAACCTGAACTACACGATATTAAGCAAGCGTAAGCTTTTGCAGTTAGTGCAAGAAGGTCACGTGAGCGGGTGGGATGATCCACGTATGCCGACCTTGTCGGGAATGCGTCGTAGAGGCTATCCCCCGGAAGCAATTCGGGATTTTTGTGATCGGATCGGCGTTTCCAAAAGCAATAGTACGGTAGATTTTGCTTTGTTGGAACATTGCGTACGAGAAGACTTGAATCGGACATCTCATAGAGTCATGGCGGTGGTTCATCCTCTCAAGGTAGTGATTGAAAATTATCCTGAAGATCAAATGGAAGAGTTGACGGCGGAAAACAATCCCGAAGACCCCGGTGCGGGGTCCCGTAAAATTCCCTTTTCCCGAGTTCTTTATATTGAAAAGGATGATTTTATGGAAGATCCTCCCAAAAAATTTTTTCGCCTTGCTCCAGGCAGGGAGGTGCGGTTGAAGCATGCTTACATTATAAAGTGTGAGCGGGTGATTAAGGATGAAAAAACAGGAGAGGTGGTTGAACTACGTTGTACTTATGACTCGGAAACAAAAAGCGGTTCTTCACAGGAAGGCAGGAAAGTGAAAGGCACCCTGCACTGGCTATCTGCGGCTCACGCCCAGCGCGCTGAAGTGAGATTATACAATCACCTTTTCCTCAAAGAGAACCCCGGAGACGAAAAAGAAAACCCGGACTTGAGATCAAGCCTGAATCCCGATTCCGTTGAAATTGTCCAGAACGGGTTCATCGAACCCTTTTTGAAAGACGCGGTGGCTGGAGATCGTTTCCAGTTTTTACGGCTAGGATATTTTTGTGTGGATAATATGGACTCCACTTCTGGGATTCCGGTTTTTAACCGATCTGTAACGCTTCGTGACACTTGGGCGAAGATTGCTAAAAAGTCGGGTTGACCGAACCCTGGATTTTTATGTGAGGGTGGGTTGTCTCTTGGGAAGAGTGACGGTGAACGTAGACCCTTCCCCCACCTGGCTTTTTACAGATATACTGCCCCCATGCCGGAAAACAATTTTTTTGCAGATTGCCAGACCAATCCCGGTTCCTTCGTAGGCGGATCTCCCGTGTAGTCTTTCCAGCGGGACGAAGATTCGTTCCGAGAATTTTTCATCAAGCCCAATTCCATTGTCTTGTATAGAGATTTCCCAATATCCATTTGGGCTGGTATGGCTGTTCAGTTGCACGATAGGAGGAATGCCAGATTGGTGGTATTTCAAGGCATTTTCAATCAGGTTTTGCAACAGTTGTTGCATTTGAAAAGGATCAGCCTCAAGGAGGGGCAGGTCACCGAGGAGGACCTTGCCCTGTGTTTCCGTGAGCCGTGTTTCAAGATCATCAATAACAATGCGTGAAATTTCTGCCAAGTCTACTTTTTGGAAAGGTCGTCCCTTGGCAGTTATCTGAGAGAGCTGAAGCAGGTCATCAATGAGTGCCTGCATTCGTTCGGCGGCACTTCCCATTCTTGAGAGGTAGTCCAGGTGTCTATCACTTAATTGGTCTCTGGCTTCATTCAGGCGATCACTGAATATGGATATTTTTCTTAAAGGTTCCTGCAAATCGTGCGAGGCAATATAAGCAAAATCCTGCAAATCGTTATTGCTTCTTTTTAGTTCCTCCGCATACATTTTCAAATCGTCTTTTACATGGTGATTTTGAATGGCTAATGCCGCTAAATTGGCGGTGGTCCTGATTAATCTTACCTCGGCCGGATTGGGCTTGCGAGGTTGCGTATAATAAACGGCGAAGGTTCCCAGTACATGTTCCTCAAAATCCATAATGGGGAAGGACCAGCAGGCTCTCAGTCCATTTGATAGAGGTAAATCTTTATATTCCTCCCAAAGGGGATCTTGGGAAATGTCTTCGACCACAATGGTTTTTTTTAAGAATGCGGCAGTTCCACAAGACCCCTGCTTGGGACCCAGCAAAATTGTTTTCGTGCCTTTTATATATTCAGCAGGAAGGCTGGGCGCCGAACCACAGGTAAGGATTTTTTTAGATTTATCCAGGATGAAAATAGAACCTAATAATCCCTCGCTGTATTTTTCTACCTTTAGGCATAGACCATCCAGGACTTCCTGAAATGGTTTTCCCGCCACGAGGTTCCCCAATATGATGTTATGATCCAGCAGGTAATTTTCTGCCATTTTCCGTTCGGTAATTTCAAATGCATAGACATTTACGTAACTGTGCCCACCAACAGGTGAAAAGGTGAGTGAAAAATAACGCCCGGAAAACTCCAATTCAACTTTTCTATCAGCGTGTTGATCAAACGCGTCCCGCGCAAGTTTTTGCCATTCAGGGGGTAAGGGCTTGGTAGGAGTTGCATTGGATAGCTGCAGTAACGGCAGGCTAGCCGGATTGAAGTAAAGCAGCTCCCCATCTTTGGAAAGACGGAGAACGGGATTGGGGTTTTCTTGGGGCAGACGGGAGAGCCACTCAATTTTCGTGCCTTTTTCAAGAATCTCCTCAGAGGACACATCCATAGTGTGCTCAAGCAGGGCATAATCTTCATCGTTGGTATGGTAGGCACAATCCACTGCATTGAGAAAATTCTCCCATTGAGGGGGAATATTTTCCAGTCCACCTAAATATTTTTTAATCTGCCGAAGGAGCAATTTATGTTTCATTTTAAGAAATCTTATATTTCGGTAAAGGTGGTGATGGACATGGTCTGATTATGCAGGTGGGAATGCATGGGAATTTCAATAGGAGCGATCTCGCCATAGGAATAAAATCCAGTTAATGAGGTTTGGGGGCCAAATATTTCTTCAACTGCTTCAATTTCTTCTTCCACCCGTTGTTTCATGATAATTTTTCTTCCAATACAACTCATGAGAATAGCCATGCCGGGGGACGAAGCCCCTGAGTCCCGACATACTTTAGCCGCTTCCTCTGCCCCGCTAACAAGGTTGTCTACATTGGTTTTCATGAGTCTTGCAGTACCTCCCTGTTCCAAGTCGCCAGCAAATGTCATGCTCCCGGTTTTTTCATCCATGCCCAAAATCGTGCGCACAACGCCCTTTTCCATTTTAGAGGTTTGGTAATAGAGGGGGAAATAAAAGCATTGGGTAGGGAGATCTTTAATGCGGTTCCCGAGATATTTTTTATACAATCCTAAAGCCGGTTCTCCATCTAATTCATACAAGATATTGTTTTCAGAGCGGGTTATCTTGCGTTCAGGACCGAATGCCTTAAACCCACTGACCGAGCCGCAATGGACTTTCAAGCGGGTTCCGTAAAATCCCAACGCCACCACGTTGTTATTTTCAGGTATCTGATTGGCGCCGACCAGAGTTTCCTTGAATTCCCCACCGTCTCCAGCCAGTCCACCGGTTATCCCTATTTGTTCGGGTAAATGGTTCATCATACCTTTGACTAGCTCCGATCCATTTACATTCAAGCCATCAGCCAGAACAAAGATATGGCATAAACCCTCCTGATCCAATGCACGTACCAACTTTTCCCCAATGGACAGACTGTCTTTTCGATTTTTTATCTCTAAATGTGCGGATTTTACGACAGTGTTTTCAAACTGGATTGCCGTAGCTACTAGCGAATTATCATAAACGTGGGTTTTTAATATTTCACCTGCGGTGGAGCCACTGAGAATATAAGCATGAGGGTAAGCTTGGCGAATTTTTTTGAAAAGAGTCTCATTTTTTAAATTTGAGGGGGGACCAAAAAGTAATACCAACTGGGCATCTTTTAATGCTCCAGAGTTTATATCGCCAGACCAGTCTTCTTTTTGAGACCACAACATTTGTTCAGTTTTCATTAAAACCTCTGAAATGATATGTGTTTTTTTTAAGGGTTATGGGAAATATAGCAATTTCACAGAGGTTTAAACAGCCAAATATAAGTGGAGGAACCATTATTATGCAGTGCAGAGTTTTTTCCAGCAAAGATTTTTCAATTTGATTGGACTTTGTTTGTGTATGTAATTGGGTAAATAAATTGTTACGAAAAGGGGGATAACGCCAATTTTTTTTAGCAATAGATTTGGTTTCGATGTTTCTTCATTTCTCTTTGACAGGTTTTTACAATTGTGCTAAAAATCTTCAAGCCTGCAAATGGGCTGATACTTACCTTCGAGGAGTTTTATGGAAGTCAGGATAAGCCGGGATGTTCTTCTGAACGGGGTGCATAAAGTACAGGGAATCGTTGAACCGAAAGGGGCTATGCCCATTCTTTCTCACCTGCACATGTCAGCAGAGAAGGACGATATATGCATTCGCGCCACAGATTTGGAAATTGGTACCTTGGGCCATTATTCGGCGAATGTGACTACGCCAGGAGCTGTCACGCTCAATGCCAGAAAACTCTTTGATATTGTTCGCGAACTTCCAGATGAAGAAATCTATCTGAAAAAAGAAGAAAATAACTGGATCACTTTGAAGTGTGGAAAATCCAAATTTCGTTTGCCTGGGCTCGCCCCTGAAGATTTTCCTCCTTTGCCGGAATACAGTGACAAACCGTTATTGGAATTTGATAGCAAATTATTGAAGGAAATGATTCGTAAAACCTTTTTTTCGGTTTCTCCCGATGAGACTCGGCAGGCATTGAATGGTTTATTGTTGGAAACAGAGGGAGACAGCGCAAATCTGGTGGGAACGGACGGTCATCGGTTAGCGATGATATCCCGGCCGGTCAAATCAAATGCCGCAAAAGGAGAAACCTTAAGTTTTCTTTTGCCTAAGAAAGCGTTGTCTGAGTTACTAAAGTTAATGGAAGACGAAGACGCTACATTTGGGTTCTCCTCACAAGATAACCATTTGGCTTTCATATGTGGCAAACAGGTGATTGTGTCCCGAAAAATTGACGGAAAATTTCCTAATTATCGGCAAGTTATTCCTGGGGATAATCAGTTAAAGGCCAAGGCAGACAAAAGTGATTTGACCCATGCCTTGAAGCGCGTGGCTCTTCTTGCGGATGAAAAATCGAAAATGGTTCGCTTCGAAATCCGAAAAGGCACCCTTACTCTGACTTCAGATAATACCGATCTGGGAGCGGCAGTTGAGGAAATGTCCATCGATTATGATGGCGAAGAAGTCTCCATTGGGCTTAACGCAAAATATGTTTTGGATATCCTGAATGTCATTGAAGGGGATTCAGTGACTCTTAATCTAAAAGATCAAAACCACTC
Organism: Nitrospina sp.; assembly: GCA_018664975.1. Classification (GTDB taxonomy): domain Bacteria; phylum Nitrospinota; class Nitrospinia; order Nitrospinales; family VA-1; genus LS-NOB. The sequence continues at coordinate 8,588 of JABIXH010000200.1, forward strand.
TTGCCTGTTTACCGTTGCAGATGACGACCAATATAAAAGCATTGTCATGCCGATGCGTCTCTAAGGTGTTTGGTTAAAGATCGAAGAATTGATCCAGTTTTTTATCGCTTCTTGGTGTTTTTCCCGTAACGCCTTCCCAGATTTCCTTGGTTTCCATACAAAGATAAATATTTAATTCTTGTGAGCGGGACTTAAGATAACCGCGTATGGTTTCGTAGGCTCGATTTCTTAAGGGACGAAGATAACGGAACTTACCATCCTTGCTGGGCTGATGCTCGCTAGTGAACAAGCGAGTTTCAGGGTGGCGATTTTTGATGATGGATTTCAGGTTGGGGCGGTATCGGAAACTTCCAAGGCTTATCCACTCCACTTTGGTGATAGGTAGGGTATCGCATACTGTATTTACCAACTGCAGGTAGGCTTCCTCCCAATCTGGCATTAATATGATCGGATCAAAATGGAAACCGATTCGATAGCCCTTCTCCATACACGCGCGGGCAGATTCAAGCCGTTGTACCAAACTTGGTGTTCCTTTTTCTTCCAGGTCAATGATGCTTTGTGGATTCAGCGACCAGGAAACAATAATGTTTGTCGGGTCAGGATGGTTCAACAGATTAGTGATCTGGTCTGATTTGGTTTTTAACTCCAGCATGGCGTTCGACTGTTGGTTGAAAAAGGGAAGCAGGTAAGATGTGTAAGGAACGATGGCATCCAGAGCCAGGCTGTCCGTCAACTCACCGGTTCCGACGCGAAAATTGCGATCAGGATATTGTGTAAAAACTTCTTCCAGTTCTCCCAGCAAGTCTTCCACATTAACGTAGGCCATTTGCATGGGGTTGTTCCCTAAAAAATCCTGTAGGAAACAATATGAGCAATCATAGATGCAGTTCTTCGATAAGTTAACGACATAATAATTGCAACACACCATACCCGGGCTGACACCCGGACACTTCTTAAGAAAGGAACCTTTAAATTGGGATAATGCCAACCGCTTTTTTTCTTTCCCAAATACATCGTACTGGGAAGATTTCATTTGTTCCATGAGGAGGGAAATATCCCGATACTCTTGCCGAGGAACATCAGGGAGCCGGGATAAGATTTCTCGAGCCAGAGGATACTGTAGAGCCCCCTCCTCCAGAAAAATGATTTCAGGCTGGTAATTCAGAGTTGCAGGCCTAGAACTTATTGTATTATTAGACATTATTTTATATACTGGGTTTGTTTGTAAGTCAGTCTCGGTAGTTTAATTGCTTTCATAATGTCTTTTATGAAGGCCCTTTTTTTAAACCTCAGTTGTTCCCCCGACATTTATTCTTGATTTAAATAGCCACTGTAGCATTTAACTGTAAGGAAAGAAAATGGACAACCCTACCTCCTCGCTTCATAGCCAGAATATCCAAACGAAAAATCGATTTCCATTTCGGTTGGGTTTTACCTTTCTATTTTTAGTTTCGGTGGGACTAAATATTCATTTTCTATACTTTGATCAGAACATTCAAGTTGCTGTCGCATCTGTGCCGCAGGAAGCTGAAAAACTATCACAAAACTTTCCGGAAGCTTTTCATTCGGAAGTATCACAGAATGAAACTCCTCAACTCGTCAAAACTTCTGAATCGATTATCAAGCCTGCATCCTTCACCGTCTCAACTGCCACGATGTTGGAAGGCAAGACTATTCATTCTTTAAGCTTTAAAGTCCGAAACTCGTTGAATTTTACCGTATGTAAAATAATGTCCCGTGAAGAAGGTTGCGCGGCACTTTCCGCACATCTGGGGCGACTTATGGCCTGGTTCATGGATATAAAAAAGAGCATGAGAAATGGTGATAATCTGGAAGTGGTTTACCAAAAACTGGAAGAACCCGAGCAATTCAAAATTCTCAAACTTTCTTATAAAAGTAAATTATTCGGCAAAACATTTGAGGCTTTTTATTTTGATGAGTTTGATCCTAGAAACGGGGGATATTTTGATAGTGAGGGAAATGAAATTGCTCAGCGTATTGTAGAGGCGCAGAGTCCTATTCGGCAATATATTGAAATTACTTCTCTGCCTGGGGATTTTCGCAAGGGAATAGGGGGGCACTCTGGAACAGACTTTAAAGCCGAAGTGGGAACTCCCATTTTTTCAGGTTTTGCTGGAAAAGTTACCCGCACCAACTGGAATGTGCGGGCAAATGGCTATTGCGTGGAAATTGACCATCCAAAACTGGGAATCAAAACTCTCTATCTCCATTTGAGTCGGGTAAAAGTCAAACCGGGTCAAATCATTCAGGCGGGCCAGCAGATTGCAGAATCGGGGAACACTGGGAGAACCTTTGCTCCCCACCTGCACTATGAGATCCAAAAGCGGAAAAATAGAAAAATAATATATAATCCCTTCACCTTCAAGCATCATAAAAGTTATACTCGCAAAATTCCCTCTCAGCATTACCCGACTTTCCAAAAAACCGTAGAGCTCTATAACTCTGCGATAAAGGAAAGCTGACCACTAGCCAGTATGACACCGTACTTGAGATAATTGGCCTTAATCTTCATGCCCGAAAGGGATATAAATTGCTCTAGCTTAATTGGACGAGCAATAGTAAAACTTGGTTTAGCGAGCTAAGCTTCCCGGTGGGTAGCTATAGCTCATTTAGCCGATAATAAGGGTTGATAGCCGATCCCTTCGGGGCAGGAAAGCGATGGAAGAAATCATGGCTACTGGCCCCACACCAGGTGGAGGGCTATGCTTCAGGGGGGTTTTCTGTGAAAAAAAAACGAAAGCTAGGCAAAGGGAAAAAGCAAATTCGCATTCGTATAGGAAAAGTTATTTTTGATATTTTTTTATGCTTTGTGGCTCTTACGATAATCCCTGTTCTTTTTTTCAGGTTTGTAAATCCTCCCACAACACCCTTGATGTGGATACGCTGGGTGGAAAGCGATAGCCAGCAAAACCTTCCTCGAAGTCTGAATACCTGGATGCCCTTTGAAAAGGTTTCACCGAACCTTCTTAAAGCGGTTATTAGTGCTGAAGATCAGAAATTTTTTACCCACGATGGGTTTGACTGGTTGGCCATCGAATATGCGATTCATACTAACTTCACAACAGATCGGAAAGTGGGAGCCAGCACAATTTCCATGCAAACTGCTCGAAATGTCTTCCTGTGGCAAGGCAGGACTTGGTTAAGAAAATTGTTGGAAAGTTATTTTACAGTACTAATTGAATTTTTTTGGAGTAAGCAGAGAATCCTTGAAGTCTATGTGAATGTGATTGAATGGGGGGATGGCGTATTTGGTTGTGAACAGGCGGCTCAGCGTTATTTTCAGCAGTCGTCTACAATTCTATCTCCCGTTGAATCAGCCTGGATGGCGGCTGTATTGCCACTTCCTCGCCACTGGACACAGAGACCCACCCCTGCACATGTGCAGGCTAGACAACTCAAGATTTTGGATGCTATGCCAAATATACGAATCATAAAAAAATGATCAAGATCGAGATTTCTAAAACGCTCCAATCAAAGATTCGAAAAGGATACCCCTGGGTTTTCAGGTATCAGATTCAAAACATGATCCCTGAAGAGAGACAGGAGCATCTGGGGGTAGTTTACGATCATAAAAACCGTTTTTTGGCAGTGGGTTTGTGGGATCCCTGTTCAGACCTTTGTTTCAGAGTGTTGAATCTGGGGGCACCAAAGGAAATTAGCAGTGATTTTTTTCGGGAGCAGCTTCAGTCAGCCGTAAAAATCCGGGAAGATCTAAAATCTCAAGGTACAACGGGATATCGAGTAATTAATGGGGAAAATGACAGGTTTCCAGGGCTGGTGCTGGATCGTTATGAAGACACTCTGGTATTGAAATTATACACCGCAAGCTGGTTTCCTTTTTTGGATGAGCTTTGTGAATTATTTCAAAAAGAATTTAAAAGCCAGCAGATTGTTTTGCGTTTATCCCGGAATGTGGACAAGTTTTTAAATGATAAATCCAAATACCGGGATGGACAGGTTTTGTATGGCAACAAGAACTCGGGCTGGGTGCAGTTCAAGGAAAACGGATTAAAGTTTGTCGCGGATGTGATTGAAGGGCAAAAAACCGGATTTTATCTGGACCAAAAGGATAACCGGTTAAAAATAATGAAAATGGCAAAAGGTTTATCCGTATTGAATGTGTTCAGTTATTCGGGAGGCTTTTCGGTTTATGCTTTGGTGGGAGGGTGCGATTCTGTGATGGAAGTGGATTCTAATCCATTCGCCTTAGAAACATCATTGAGAAACTTGAAATTGAATTTTCCGGAAAAATCTTTTCCCTCGAAAAATTTTATCCAAAAGAAAGGCGATGCGTTCCAAATACTGGCGCAGTTAAAATCCGAAAATTACTATTTTGATTTAGTGATTTTGGATCCCCCTGCATTTGCAAGAAAGAAGAAGCATAAAACACTGGCTTTAGATGCGTACGCATCTCTGGCAAAAGCGGGCGCGCAATTAACATCGGGAGTTTTGTATACAGCTTCTTGTTCGGCGCATGTGTCTGGGAAGGAATTTTATGATGCGGTTTATCTTGGAGTTCGCTCTACAGGAAAAAAATTCGAAGAAATCGCTAGAACAGGGCATGCCCATGACCATCCGGCAATATTCCCTGAAGCGTTCTATTTGAAATCGGCCTATATCAAGATATCTTAGTAAGCATATAAAAATCAGAGGCTTGTGGGGCGGGGTGGCGGTGTTGGTTGGGCGCTGAAACGATTATAGGTTAATACTTGCGAAACTAAATTGAGAGTCAGTTTACTACCTTCAGCATCGGCTAAAAAGAAAATCAAATTATCTTTTCTTTTTAGCTTTTGCTTTTTTCTTAGCTACTTTTTTCTTTGCCACTTTTTTCTTAGCTACTTTTTTCTTAGC
>JABIXH010000052.1 GCA_018664975.1 Nitrospina sp.
AATCCAGATTTTATGGTTGTGCTTCCACATTTCCTGTCAGCCTTAATGGAAAAACTGTTGTAGATCTCGGCTGTGGTTCCGGACGCGACTGCTACCTTCTGGCACAGGTTGTAGGATCTGATGGCATGGTCATCGGCGTAGATATGACCGATGAACAACTGGCCGTTGCACGAAAGCATGTTGATTACCATACCCAAAAATTTAATCTGGATAAACCTAACGTCGATTTTCGCAAAGGCTGGATTGAAGATCTTACATCAGCAAACCTTGAGGATAATTCTGTAGACATTGTTATCTCTAACTGCGTGATCAACCTGTCTCCAGATAAAGAAAGTGTATTTCGTGAAATCTTCCGGATTCTTAAACCTGGTGGTGAATTATATCTTTCAGACGTTTTTTCAGGGCGTCGGGTGCCGGAACCTTTGACCACTGATCCGGTTCTGCTTGGCGAATGCCTTGGGGGTGCTCTGTATATAGAAGACTTCCGTAGAATACTGAAGAAGGTGGGATGTCTCGATTACCGAGTCATTTCCAAAAATCCGATCACACTCGACAGTGAGGATATTCAACGTAAGGCAGGTATGATCGATTTTTATTCCATGACCGTGCGTAGTTTCAAATGTGACTTTGAAGACATCTGCGAAAACTTCGGTCATGTGGCCTATTACAAAGGCAGTATTCCCGAGTTCCCGCATGGGTTCACTCTTGATGACCACCATTATTTTCCAGCCGGAATTCCTACACCGGTTTGCGGCAATACCAGCAAAATGCTTAGCGAAACTCGATTTAACGAGCACTTTAATGTCATTGGAGATTTCTCAACCCACTACGGACCCTTTGACTGCAATACTCCCCAAGTGCAGGAAGGCATCCCAACAAATGACAATGGGGCCTGTTGCTAATCCGCAACTAAGCCTGTGGGTAGTTTTTATTAAGCTCCCTTAAACGTTTTCTGGCCCTGACACTATTTTCCGAGTCGTTTTTCTGTTCCCAAATCTGCTGAGCTTTACGTGCCGCCAAAATCGCCTTATGCCCTTCATTCAGGCCGTCATAGGCCTTGCTCATATTAAAATAGGCGTTGGCATCCTGAGGATTTTTTTTCACCGCTTTTTTATATTCCACCAGACCTTTCTCATAAATCTCTTTCATGGCACTATTTGGCTCAAGAATAAGCATTTAAATAATCTTTGTATTTTCCCAGAATATTTCGTGTAACTTGATTGGAAGGATTCATGGCCAGCCAGACCATCGATATTCTATGCAGTAAGTGTGGAGCCTTCATGATTCGGTATCAGAAAAAAGGCGCAGGTCAATTAATAAGGCTTTACCTGGATAAAGTTATCGAACCCGATTTTCTTTCGCGGTTAAAATCTGTATCCAGCAAATCAGACCTCCCAACATTGGCTTGCATGGACTGTGGCAACCGAATTGGACTCGCTTCAATTCCTGAAGGAGGTCGCTGGTCTTATCGTATGATAAAAGGCTCCTTCAGAAGAAAGCGCGGAGTTTAAACGGGAAATTTTCACCATACGTTCATCACTCCATCAATATCAGGCATCCAGGGTCATATTTTCTTTAGGGACACTGATGCATGCCAGACAAGATCCCGATTCCGGTTCTGAACCGGGTTCCCCCACTAATTCCACCTTACCGCTCTTAATTGCAGTGAGACAGGTTCCGCAATTGCCTGCACGACAACCTGAATCAATAGGGATTCCATTAGCCTCCGCAAAATCCAGCAGGGATGCGGATTTTGTATCCCATGCCAGGGTTTTTCCAGACTTCTCAAACTGGATACTGAGTTTGACATTACTTTCCTTGCCTGTATCAGCCTTACATTTCTTAACGGTAGCCGGACCAAAAGCCTCAAAATGAATATTTTTTTTAGGAACCCCCCAATCAGCCAAATCTGTCCTTAAATCTTTAACCATAGGAGGCGGGGCACAGATATAAAAATCAAAATTACTGGAAGGAAGAATGGGTTTAAAGTTTTCAACGTTAACGCGCCCCTTGACGTGGTAATCCTCATTCAACACATCCGTTTCAGCGGGTGCACTATAAAAAATTCTCAAGTGAACATTTTCATTCTCCCTTGCCACCATTTCCAGGTGTTCCTTCATTACATGTTCTGTCTTATTTCTCACGCCAAGGAAAAACCAGACCTCACGTTGCGATCCCATTTCAGTGACCGCGTTTAGCATACTAAGTACAGGAGTAATACCCACTCCTCCTGCAAGAAGAACCACTGGGGATTTTTTGGTCATTGGCAAATAAAAGTGTCCACTGGGGGCTTTCACATCAACAATATCTTTTTCGTGCAAGGAGTCATGAAAATAGTTAGATATCAGCCCAGGAGGTGCAGAAGGATTATCTCTCGGTGCTGGAACCCGCTTAATCGACACCCGGTAGCGATCTGGATGATAAGGGCTGTCTGACAGGGAATAACAACGGATGACCGGCTGAGACTGACCTGGTAAGGTAATCTGAAAAGTCAGAAATTGACCCGGCAAAAAACCTGGCAACTCCTTACCATCATGCGGAGCAAGATAAAACGAAGTGATATCTTTCGTTTCCTGAACTTTGGAAACAACTTGAAATTTTCGGAAACCGCTCCAAGCCAGTTTCACCTGTTTAGCTTCCAGTTCCCGCCTATCCATTATGCTTTTTATCTTTGCTTGTAACAACTCTGCCTCGAGCTTAGCTTTCTCTTGACTAATAGCAAGAATTCGCGAGTTGTTAGCCATAAGCACTAACACATAAGCGACCAGACCCAATAAAAATACCAACGCGACAAAACTGAAAATAATGTTCAGCAAAACCCCTCCTTAAAGATGAAGCTTTCCGTCATTCGCGTTCTAAAGCGTTGATGAAGGACGTTCGGCCTTCACGGTTAGCATATCTTTTTTAAAACTCGGTTTAAAATGATACTTATGGCAATTCTGGCATTCCAGATTAATTTGAGTCTCTGAATGGCACTGCATACATGTCTTCTTCCTGATAGGATCAAAATTACTGA
>JABIXH010000201.1 GCA_018664975.1 Nitrospina sp.
ACAAATACCAATTACTTTGGTGATCTCATGCGCCAGACGCTCAAACTTATAATCTGACTTGGCAAACATAATGCCGTTGGAGATTAATCCGCCAACAGCCCCGTTGAGTACAGCGAGAATAATTCCGGAAACCTCATAATGCTCAACCGGTGTCAGTGCCATGGAAATTAGGGCCCCAAACACTGCTCCAACAAAAGCCGATGCCCGAATATTCATTAAGCGGTGGAAATAATTCAGAAAACTAACGATTAAAGCTCCAAAAGCGCAGGCCCACAAGCCATAGAGCACACCATGATGGATTCCAACTATAATTTCACCGGTGATCCCTATAACAACTCCTATAAGAACCCCTAAAAACACGTTTGATAGGATAATAGCTTTACGAACCCCCTGGGTCCGACGGGCTCCCATTACTTCCATGATCACCACGAACATGGGACAACCAAGAATAAAGGAAGCAAAAAGAATATGAAGCTGAGCCGCCGCCCAGGTGAATTTGCGATTGCTCATTCCCAGGAACGAGAATTCTTCAAACTCGTGCTCTGCGGCTGGCCCGATATCGGTCAGGTATGAAAGGTCTTCCTCTTCTTCTCCCTCCTCACCTTCTCCTTCAGAAGATTCTCCGTCTTCTTCATCTTCTTCGTCTTCTTCGTCGTCTTCTTCATCCTCATCGTCTTCTTCAGCAAATGCCAAGCTTTGAAAACTCAGGTTCGAAAGGAAAGTATTGGAAGAGACAGAAAGAACAGGGCTTATATGTCCAAGCAAATAAACAAAAATTAGACAGACAAGGGTTTTTAAAAAGGTGTTTTTTAAAGGACTCTGAGATTGTTTCATCATCACTTAAATGAAAGGCCTGGAAGAAGGCGATAAGTACCCGTTTCCCAACTATGGAAAACCTCTTTTCATCAATTCTTTTAACCTGTTTTTAAGGTTGAAAGGATTGAAGAAGGTAGAGGAATATCATACGGGTTGGGTAAAGTCAAGGACTTTCAAAACTGTTGCTTATAAAAGGCTTTACTTATTTTTTGAGTAAGAAAAAAGGGTGTTTTCAGAAGGCATGTGAAGGAAAAAAATCAGGTCAATCCGATGTTGAATTATTCTCCTGTATTTCCAGCGGCATGATGAGCAATGCAAAACCCATGGAGATACTGAATACAGAGAGCAAACCAGTAAATATTTGAGGCCACTCCGACTGAACATATTTTACGGACCAGACAAAAAGAAAGGCCCCTAATATCAAGAGGGCCAAACCACCGAGTCTAATTTTCCATTTGCTCATCCTCAACTCCTCCTGTGGCCAAGGCTTTTCTCTTGCGGTCTATGAGTACAAGGTTGCGAACGTAAATAATGCTTCCCAGGCTTTGCCCAACTATGAAAACCGGGTCTTGCCTGTGTATGGCATAAGTCAAAAGTACAATTGCGCCGCCAATGCTACAATACCAAAACGCAAGGGGAATGGTGCTTTCTCCCTTTTTCTCAGAAACGATCCACTGAATAATAAAACGGGCTCCAAAAAGAGCTTGCCCTACAAATCCAATGATGAGCCATTGGTTTGTTGTCATTTAATCCTCCTTAATAATATCATAGTTGATTTGTCGCTTTTTCATCCAGCGGATGGCCAGTAAATCCTTGAAAGAGGAAAACAGCCGATTTCTAATATTGTATTTAGACTTTCCATGGAGCCGAGGGTGGTGACTCACTTTGACTTGAGTGACCCGGAATCCCTCCATCTTCATTAAGGTGGGGAAAAACCGGTGCATTCCTTTAAAGAGTTTAACATTGTCGAAACACTCCCTGCGGAAGGCTTTCAGGGAACAACCGGTATCGGCAATTTCCTCATCACTCAATTTGTTCCGCACCGCATTAGCAATTTTGGAGGAAACTCTTTTGATCCAGGAATCATTCCTTTTGTGACGCCAGCCACAGACCACATCGTAGTCTTGCATTTTTTCAAGAAGAAGATAGATATCGGCAGGGTTGTTCTGCAAATCGGCATCCAGAGTAACAAAAATCTCTCCACGAGCGGCTTTAAATCCTGCCGCGAATGCCGCAGACTGCCCATGATTGTGACCGAACTGGATAAGCCTGATATGGGGATTGTGTTTTTGCATGGACTCGATCAAATGCGCGCTTCCATCGATACTTCCATCATCAATAAGTATGATTTCGTAACTCAGGTTCAGTTTGGATAATTCTGTCTCCAGCTTGTCTTCAAGTGGAATCAGGTTATCCCGCTCGTTGTACAACGGGATTACAATAGACAGTTCAGGAGTTTTTGAATCAGAGTTATTCATGAAAAATTTGGGAAGAGTTTTGGTTCAGTAATTTAACTGGTAGCGCTCGCTTCGGACTGTGCTGCGAGTTGCCCACATGCGCCGAGTATATCTGTGGCCCGGTTTTGTCTGATAAAAGCAGAAAAATTCTGCTCGATTAAATAATTCTGGAATTTTAAAACTCTCTCTTTAGAAGGAGGTCTGTATTCAGAGGAATCAAATGAATTGAAGGGGATCAGGTTAATCTTGCTAGGGACACCTTTCAGCCATTTTGCCAATCTCTGTGCATCTTCATCCGAGTCATTAATACCTGCAAGTAGGACATATTCAATAGTGTGTCTTCTTTGAGGCTTTAATGGATATTGTTTAAGACATTCTATTAACACTTCAATAGGGTATTTTTTATTTATAGGCATCAATCGATCACGGGTAGCATTATCGGAAGCGTTGAGTGAAATGGCAAGGTTTATGGACAGGTTTTCATTTTGAAAAGCTTTCATCTTATCCACCAGACCAGAAGTAGAAACAGTCACCTTTCTTGTTGATATTTTCATGGCTTGCGGGGAGATCATGAGACGCAGAGCACCCACCACTGGTCCCAAATTATCCAGCGGTTCACCCATGCCCATGAAAACGATATTGGTGATCTGGTCTTCTTCCTTCAGTTCTGCGTTGATTGCGAGATGTTGTCCGATTATCTCTGCGGTATTTAAATTTCGTTTCAGACCCAGGCTGGCGGTTAAACAAAAGGAGCAATTTAAGCGGCAACCCACTTGCGTGGAAAGGCATAATGTTTTTCTGGACTCTGAAGGCATCCACACACTTTCAACCACCGCTCCATCTTCCAACTCCAATAAATATTTGATCGACCCGTCTTTGGAATGAGTTCGGCTTTGAATTTGTGGAAGCGCAAAATGAAAGTTCTCTGCCAGTTGGGACCGCAAAGATTTAGAAAGATTGGTCATCTCATTAAAATCGCGGCAATGATAATGATAGACCCAGGTGAATACCTGATGAACCCGGTAGGTCTCCACCTTCCAGTCCGAAAACTTTTCTTGAAGCTCAAGCTCCGAGATTCCGAAGAAGTTTCTAGAAATGTCGAGGCGATTCATAATCATACAAACTGAAAAAGTTCCAAAGTTTCAAATGGTTTTACTTAATGTTTAGGAAAATTTTGCCGGGACGATGGAGACTTCCCATCTATCATTCTAAATATAACTCATTGAAAAATAATAAACTATGATATTTAGACCGTTTTAGAAAAATTTTCCCAGTTGCAACGTTCCTAAAAAGAGGATATTTTTATATCTTCTTGATAATTAAAGCGTCACACATAATTCAGGTTTCGGCACAGATCCTGAATATAGAGATTCTTATGCAAATTGTTGAATGTTTTAAAATCCTAAACGTAACTCCTGGAGAAGATTGGCGGAAAGTGCGTAAATCCTACCATTCCCTCGCCAGAAAATTTCATCCAGATGTGAATCCGCAAATAAGAACCTCCGACCCTCATAAGGGGGACAACCGATTAAAAGAAATCAACCAGGCTTTTGAAAAACTGGAAACACATTATAAAGCTAATGTTCTGGCAGAACATCCGCTTTCTTTACAAACAAACCGTAACCCCAATAAATGGGGGATGCTGATAAAAAAGTTGAAAGACAATCCTGCTGTTCAGCGAGCCTGCAAATCAAGCCTGAGTTTTCTGAATGATCTGGACAGTAAAGTTTTTCAATTGGATAATCAAATAGATATAAAACTTTCTGAATCCACCCTTCGGAAAGGTGCCAGCATCCATTTAAGGTCGGGTAAGGACCGTTTTGAAGTCAAGATTCCTTCCGGGGATTGGAACGAGATGTCTCTTAGAATCCCAGAAAAAGGGGAGAGCAGTTTATTTTCCAATCGGCGGGGGGACCTTGTATTGAATGTGAGCGCACCTGTTAAGAAAATTACTGGCGCAGGGAACTCTCGTTTTTCTTACGTAATGAATATCGAGCGTAAGCAAATTGATAGCGGAAGGGTCATGACATTGAATTCTTCTGAAGGCCCCATCAAATTCATTCTTCCACGAAATACTCAGGATGGCCAAACTTTTACTCTTCTTTCCCAAAGGGAGGGGGTTGGCAAACCTGAAACTCTGCACATTCTCACTGTTCGCTTGAACTGATTCAATTACCAGACGTTATTTTTAAGTATATACACCATGACTCCAGCACTCAGCAAGGATAGGAGTAATGTGCATATGGAGAGACTTATTAACGGAGCAGGGGTCTGCAAATTTTTATTTTTCATCAACCACCTGCTCTCCAAAACCAGTGCCACTAGAGCGATTGCCAAGCCAGCCCAGGTAATTTGGCCAATTGCTGGGGTGAATACCACATCGGATTCCATATTGCCAAGAAGGGCTACCGCCCAACCTAAAGCAGGCAAACATAAGAGATAGGCCCAAATGCCGGGATTGTTTTCTTTCGAACGATAGCGGGTAAAAAATCGCAAACCCAAAAACACCATTCCACCCATTAAAGCCCAGCCGGTCACTTCATTCAGTTCTTTTTTTTGTTTTTCATCGCGGATAGCTCTCAACGCTCCGAGGACATATCTTGAAACTTCGTCCTCCTCCATTTCGTAAAATCCACCTTGATCGCTGTCATAGGCAAATACTCTGGCGGTAGTAGATTCTGCTGGCAGGGAAATCGCTCTATACTTGTCTTTTCCTGCAGATTCGATTTCAAGATAGACGATGCCGGAATGATACTTTAAATTATATTTTTCTATTTCCGCGTGACCGGTGGCATATCTGTTGTTTTCCTGATAAAACTTTTCCTGTATTTTAATCAGATCCAGCAGGGCTTGCCTGGCTTGCACATCGGCATCGACTTCAAAAATCTGGCCACAAGAATTGAGGGAAACCAGTAAAAAACAATATGTGAGCAATCGGATAAACGGTTTCATCAATTTTTTATGGGTGAATTTATGGGTTTATCAGTAATTCGGAAAGGCCCGTTTATATCACAGCATTTCCAGCCGGACAAGATGGGTATTGGTATTATCTAGATATTAACATTATGAGATCATTATGTTTAGCAATTTTAAATTTGTAACAGGGAATCCTAATAAGGTGAAGGAAGCCGGGGAAATTTTGGGCTTTGATCTTGATTCGACTCAAGTTGAAGGACTGTTTGAAATTCAGACCCCGGATTTGGATGAGGTGGTTAGACATAAAGCTCAGCAAGCTTATTCTGTTTTGCAATGCCCGGTAATGGTGGAAGATTCTGGATTGGTTTTTCATGCCTGGAATGGTTTGCCCGGTGCTTTGGTCAAATGGTTTGAAGAAACAGTTGGCTGTCAGGGCATGTTAAGAATGGTCAATGCTTTTGAAGATCGAAGGGTCACGGCGATTTGCTGTTTCGCTGTTTATGATGGCAAAAGCCTGCACATTGCCCGAGGTGAAGTAAATGGAACTTTGGCAGACCACATCCGGGGCACCAGTGGCTTTGGCTGGGATGTGATTTTTATCCCGGAAGGTCATGTGCAAACGTATGCAGAAATGTCTTCGCAGGAAAAGAACGCCATTTCTCACCGTAGAAGGGCACTGGACAAACTAAAGGAAATACTTTAACTCAATCAGGCAAGGTTTTGCAGGTGTGCATAGAGACCTTTGAAAGCTTTTTGATAACGAGGGAGTTTCTGGTATATGATTTCGGCTTCCTGCCCATCAGGTTTTTGATTGATACGTTTAAAATCTGAGATCATTTCTTCCCATTGAGGGGGTTCATCCATCCATCCATTTTGCGTGGCTAACTCGATACATTCTTTATCATTTGTTTCTCCTTCTGGCTCTCCAAAGCCACGTATGCTTTTAATTGCCATGGTATAGGTATGTCCAAATCGTTGCAGGGCGGCACTTTTGAAGTATTCAGTACTGCCTTGATTTAACACCTCCTCCAACCTTTGTAAGTTCCAGTTGAGATGGGTTAATAAAACCTTTTTTTCTGGTAGGGATGGTTGAGACATGTGAGTATTAAGTTGGAGTCTGATTTTGGAGGTTAATAATGCCAAGAATTTTTGTAAAAAATTTGCTGAAGTGATATTTTATCTTAAATTTTAAATCATAGTAGAATTTTATATCATTATGAGTGACGATATTTCTGAGAACAATTTTGTAGACAATGGGGATGGTACTGTTACCTCCAGGGCCCATGGGTTGATGTGGTGTAAAACCGATAGCATGAATGATTTAAAAAAATGGGTCAATTATCAGGAGAGTGCTGATTACGCTCGAGGTATGCGAGAAAAAAAATTTGCCGGGTATGAAGATTGGCGGCTCCCCAGCAAGGAAGAAATGGTTACTATTTTTGATAAAAACCTTGAAAATACGGATCAGTTTGGAAAAACTATTCACATCAGTGATCAATTTGCTTCTGCCGGAGGATTTTCCATGGTCGCGTTGCAGGTGTCTGGCCGAATGCGTACATGGGTGCTAAATATTCGGGATGGTGAGTTCACTCATCCTGATGGCCTCTGGACTTTAACCGAAGCGACTAGGGTAGTACGATCTATTTAAAAACTTTTTCCGTTTTTTAAACGGTTAGTTGGAGATAATAAATGAGTGAGGAAATTTATCATCCTTCGGAATCTGTATCCGCAAAGGCTTTGATCCCGAATATGGATCAATATCGGGAAATGTATAAACGTTCCATTGACGACCCTGAAAAATTTTGGAACGATGAGGCAGAAAAATTCACATGGTTTAAAAAATGGGATCAGGTGCGTGACTATAATTACAATATTAAAAATGGAAGTATAAATATTGAATGGTTCAAAGGCGCCGAAACAAATATTACGGTCAATTGTTTGGATTGGCATCTGGAAAAACGAGGAAACCAAACAGCAATATTATGGGAAGGGAATGAACCCGGCGACAACATAAGTTTGACCTATCAACAGCTTCATGAAGAGGTTTGCAAATTTGCCAATGTCCTAAAACGTCACGGGGTTAAAAAGGGAGATCGAGTTTCTATATATATGCCAATGGTGGTGGAACTGGCCATTGCAATGCTGGCTTGTGCAAGGGTAGGGGCCGTTCACTCTATTGTTTTTGGTGGATTTTCTCCAACCGCTTTGGCAGACAGGATTATAGACTCCAACTGTACTGTGCTGGTCACCACAGATGGAGGGTTTCGTGGCCCGAAACCTGTTCCTTTAAAATCCAATGTGGATGAAGCCATGAAATTGGCTGAAAAGGAGGGGGTTGTTGTTAAAAGCTGTATTGTTTCTCAAAGGCTGGGCGAAAAGATCTCTGTTCACATGCAACCGGGCAGGGATACCTGGTGGAATGAGGAAATGGCGAGTGCTGATCCAGTTTGTGATGCAGAGGTTATGTCTTCTGAAGACCCGCTATTTATTCTTTATACTTCTGGGTCAACGGGTAAACCCAAAGGGGTTCAGCATAATGTGGGTGGGTACATGATCTATTCTGCCCTGACCCACAAATATGTTTTTGATTATCAGGATGGCGACATCTGGTGGTGCACGGCCGATATTGGCTGGGTCACGGGCCATTCATATATTATATATGGACCCTTGGCCAATGGAGCCACAACCGTCATGTTCGAAGGCATCCCTACCTACCCGAATTGTGGAAGATTTTGGGATGTGGTGGATCGGCTAAAGGTTACACAATTCTATACGGCTCCAACGGCCATTCGAGCTTTAATGTCACATGGAGAAGAGACACCCTCCCAGTATGATCTCTCGACCTTGAGGGTTTTAGGTTCAGTGGGTGAACCCATTAATCCAGAAGCATGGCGATGGTACTATAAAAATGTGGGAAGAGGACGTTGCCCCATTGTGGACACCTGGTGGCAGACCGAAACAGGGGGCATCCTAATAACGCCTTTACCGGGTTGCACCCCGGCAAAACCCGGTTCGGCAACATTGCCATTTTTTGGAATAAAACCCGTGGTGATTGAGGCAGAAACCGGAAAAATACTCGAAGGCAATGGGGTAACAGGAGTATTAGCGATATCGGAACCCTGGCCGGGGCAAATGAGAACGATATACGGCGATCACGAGCGTTTCGAAGATACTTATTTCAAGCTTTATCCCGGATATTATTTTACAGGTGACGGTTGCCGTCGCGATGAAGATGGTTATTACTGGATCACCGGCAGGGTAGATGATGTCATCAATGTATCGGGACATAGAATTGGAACGGCCGAGGTAGAGTCAGCTCTTGTGTTGCACGAAGCTGTTGCAGAAGCCGCAGTGGTGGGATTTCCGCATGATATCAAGGGGCAAGGAATTTATGCCTATGTTTCCCTTATGGACGGAGCACAACCGAATGATGAGTTAAAGAAAATTCTGGTACAGTTTGTGAGGAAAGAAATTGGGCCCATTGCATCTCCAGATATCATACATTGGGCACCCGCTTTACCCAAGACCCGTTCCGGAAAAATCATGCGACGCATTTTAAGGAAAATTGCCGCGAATGAAGCCGACCAATTGGGAGATACCTCTACTTTAGCAGACCCCACTGTCGTGGATTACCTCAAGGCTTCTTATTTGGAAATGTTCTCTAAGGATAAATAAGATAAAAAGTGGGCGTTCGGGATCATGGAGCCGAACCAAGATTCAACTCCATGATTTCTCACTCCTACAGTGAAAAGAGAAAGGTCTCCTCTTCCCCCCCCAAATCTTTGAGCGCATTTAATTTTGATATAACCAGTGGAATAGTAAGGTATTATAAGCGAATCTAGGCAAGTGTCAATTGAAAGTTTTGTTTTTGCACAAATAAAGCGTTAATAAGCTAGTTTGGACTTGTTTTAAAGGAAGAGAAGGGGGAGGCAACTTTTGTCTTCAGGCGTTTTTCGGTTATTGCCAACTTAACTTCATTTAACCCTTTATGGGCTGAGTTATTAAGGGGCTCCAACTCAATGGCTGTGCTGAATGCTGATCGGGCTTCCAGCGTCCGGCCCTGATTCAGGTAAGCCCATCCTAAGCCATCATAGGCATCGGGCTGAATAGGATTCCTACGAATTTCTTCATTAAACTGATTGATGGCCAAGGAGATATCATCCTTAATATAATGAGTTCTTCCCAGCTTGGTTCTTGCTGTCGTTTGCATCTGAAATGGGGCAATGGCGTTGGGGCCTGTGACCCTTTCAAATACGGGATTGGGGTCTGGGTTTAAAGCTAGACATTGCTCCAGCATGGTTATGGCAGAGTCATACTTCTCCTGTACAAAATAGACATAGCCCATTCCTTTGCGAGCTTCTGATTTATTTGGCTGAATTCTTAAGGAAATTTTGAACATGTTCATAGCTTTGTCATACATTTGCTTTTGATAGTATGTCCAACCTAGAGAATTGTAAACCTGCCAGCCAAAACGCTGCTTTTTAAGTAAATCCATAAACTCTGGGGTCAAGGCAAAGTCCGGATCTAATGATATAGCTTTGAGGAAGTACTCCACGGCCAGATCAGGGTTGTTCTTACTGTAATGAATCCATCCAAGTGCCATATAGGGTGAGGCACTGAGGGGGTGATCTATTAATATTTTTTCAAAATAATTTTTAGAGTTTTCCAGGGGCTCACTTCTTAGTATGCTCCAATCCAGTTTGTATTCCAGATCCTTGTTTTTAGGGTCAGCCTTCAAAGCTGTTTCAAGATAGGGAATAGCATCCTGATAATTTTTAATCGCGAAAAGAGATAGACCTAGTCCCTTTGCAGAGGACGTTTTATAGTCATCATGCTCAATGGATTTAGAGAATTTATCAATGGCATACTCGTACTGCTTTTTCTGGAACTGACTCCAGCCCAGACCGTTGTAGGCATGAGCCACCTTGAATTGAGTGGTTGCCCCCCCCTCATCGCCTAAATAATCATGATAAATCAGGGTTGCGGATTTGTAGTCTCCCTTTTTTAAAGCCTGGTCGGCTTTGTACAACTGTTTGTCCAGAGCTTTTTGAACCTGCTCAAGTCCGACTCGTGCGGTATTGTCATGGGGAGAATAATCCAGAGCATCAATAAAATAATCTCGCGCTTTCTCATACTCATTGCGGGCGAGAAAAAGCTTCCCATATTGATTGTAAAGGTGGGCCCAGTCGCTGTATTGATCGAGTAATTCATCCAGTTTAGTTTCCGCGAGTCGGTATTTACCCAGATCCATATAGTATTGGACATATACGGCCTGATGTTTTTTGATCTCTTCGATTTCTTCCAGACCTTTGAGCGCTCCTAAGAAATACGGATAAATATCCAAAATTTCTTTGAATATTTTTTCAGATTTATTGATTTGTTTTGAATGCAAAAGGCTCCAGGCCAGTCCGTTCACTGCATCCAGATTGGGAGAATTGCTTTGAGTAAGATCTTCAAAAATGTCAATGGCTTTAGGATACTTGCGTTGATGGAAACTTTTCCAGGCCAAATTCAAGGACTCCACATCTTCCGAGGGCATTCCCAACAGGAGACTGCGATACCGGGGAAATTCAACAGGTAAGGTAAAGATGGAACGTGATTCGATACTTGAAGGAACAATTTCCCAGGGAAGAGCGGACTGTTTCCAAGTTTCCCAAATTTCTAACAACTCAATTACTTGTGCCGGTTGGATAATTTTTTCAAACTCTTCTTTGGCCAGTTGGCTCCGGCTTTGTTTCAAGTGTACGAAAGCTTTTCCTTTATGAATCTCATAAGAATGTGGAGCATACCTTTCGGCACGTTCAAAGCTTTCCAGAGCTTTTTGATAGTTTTTCAAGCTGAAAAAACACCAACCCATACCTATTAAGGGTGTCGGATCTTTTTTGTATCGTGCATGAGCTTGTTTGAAAGCTACCAGTGCTTTGTCAAAACGCTTTTGAAAAAAATAGGCCCAGGGCAGAAGTTGAATGGCTTCTCGATCATCAGGGCGATTGGCCAGAGTCTTTTTTATATAAAATTCAGATACCGCATACTCGCTACGATTGAACTGGTGTCTGGCGAATTCTATGTCAATATTCGACCCCAAGGTTAATATGGGACGATAGTTTTCCTTGTCTATGGGAATCAGTTCTCCTATCACACTCTGTGTTTTCTGATAGGTTTGTTCCAAGGTGCTGCAACCCACCCCAAAGATTATGAGAAGGGTACAGACAAAAAAATGTTTTTTAAATCGCAAAGTCCGGCTCCGTAACAAATAGAGGTATATCTCTTATTTATCGGTTTTTTGAAGAAAAATTTAAGGCTTTTATCAGTTACTCTATGAATTAATGCTATTTTTTAACCCATTTGCTGATGATTACAAGAAAAACTGCGGAAATTATTCTCAGTTTAGAATTATTTTTGTAAAAACCCATTAAGATGGTATTATTCAGCCTTTTCCCAAGTCCTAATAAAACAATGCGTT
Organism: Nitrospina sp.; assembly: GCA_018664975.1. GTDB lineage: Bacteria > Nitrospinota > Nitrospinia > Nitrospinales > VA-1 > LS-NOB. Next base: position 11,653 of record JABIXH010000201.1, read on the forward strand.
TATTTAAAATTTTCTTCATTGCCAGTATTATTTTCCTGCTTTCTTCCTGCTCGGAAAAAGCAGAAGAGCAGACGGGGGAGGAAATCCATCCCAGCTTTTCTGAGCTTCCAGAGGTGACGGAAGAATCATCTTCCAACCTTAATAAGCGAGTGGTCCCCATACAATATTCTCCTGAAGATCAGGTCAAGGCGAGCAAGGCCCCGGAAGGAATGGTTTTCATAAAAGGCGGATGCTTTATAATGGGCAACGATTACGCTCAGGAAGATGAAAAACCCGAGCATGAAGTTTGTGTCGATGATTTCTATTTGGGTAAGTATGAGGTTACCCAGGCGCGTTGGGAAAAGGTAATGGGATTCAACCCCTCAAAATTCAGCGGGGCCGATTTGCCTGTTGAGCAAGTTAATTATCTCAATGTGCAGAAGTTTATTCAGAAATCAGAAGGTGCCTGTCGCTTGCCTACCGAAGCAGAGTGGGAGTATGCGGCGCGAGGCGGTGCAACAACCCGATATTACTGGGGGAATATGGTGCATGGCGATTATACCTGGTACGAAGAAAATTCTGAGGAAACAACGCACCCTGTCGGCAGTAAGGCTCCCAATCAGTATGGAGTTTATGACTTGATGGGAAATGTCTGGGAATGGGTGGATGACTGGTATGAACCCTATTACAAAATCCGCTCAAAGAATAATCCCCTGGGACCGGAAACAGGAGAGTCGAAGGTTGTGCGCGGTGGATCGTTTGACTCCTCAGCCGGGGCATTGCGTATCACCAATCGAGTCTGGTTGCACCCTGAAAATAAAGTATTCCCCAAAGTGACTACCTACGGTCAGATCATGAACGAAATTTTCAACTACATCGGATTTCGTTGCGCAAAATCCATTCCTAGCGCCTGAACCTCTCGTTTAAATAGATAGATTGCCAATCTTGGGATACAAAAGATGGGGAAACTTTACAGTGAATACGGTCCTGTATTTTGCATGGTGAAAAGCTATCGGCATTCGCTACATAGGCCGAACATGTCTAGTTTGTGGGAGGTGATGGTGAAACCGTTCCGGCTGGCTACTTCTTCCTGAAATTTTTCGATGAGAGGGTGGTTGAATTCGATTATTTTTCCACATTCCGTACAAATCATGTGATCGTGATGGCCGTGCATATATTTATGCTCATACCGCTTTTGCCCGTCTCCAAAATCCAGTTCCGATGCTAGCCCACTTTGAGTCAGCAGGGCCAGGGTGCGATATACTGTGGCCAGCCCTACTTTAGGGTCTGTTTGGGTTACCTGATTATAAAGTTCTTCGGCACTGACATGATTATCGCATTCCAAAAAAGCATTGAGAACAATGCGTCTTTGGCGGGTAATCTTAAGTTTGTTTTGAACGATATAATCTTCAAGAACCTCTAATTCTTTACTAGCCATAACTTCCTTAGTAACCAGGTAGAGTTTGAATTTTTGCAGTTAATCTAGCATGGTCGCTAGAAAGGGTCAATCATTGGCTCTGTAAATACGATGCTAATAATCTGAAAAAGTTTTACTCGGGTAGAATTATTCTTGCTTGGATGAAAGCTCTGCCATTTGGTCAGCCAACTCTTCGGCAGGACACTCTATTTGATCTCCCGTCTCCATGTTTTTCAATATAAGCTTCCCAGACTTGATTTCATTTTCTCCAAGAATAAGAGAAAATCGGGACTGCGTTTTGTTGGCCTTACGCATTTGGCTTTTCATGCTACCCATTTCATAATCTCTATCAACCTTGAATCCTTTCAATCGCAATTCGTGTGCAATTTGAAATCCGGTTGTTTTGGTTTCTTCACCCAGGCAGACGATAAATATATCCGGATTTTTATGCCTGTCTTTTAGGTCTTCAAAAGGCACCAAAGAGACAAGCCGCTCAAGACCCAGGGCAAAACCAAAACAGGGGGTGGAAGGGCCGTCCAATTCTTCCACCAGGGTATCGTAGCGTCCCCCCCCACAAATTGCATTTTGAGCTCCTAAATTTTGTGACGTGACTTCAAATGCAGTCCGATTGTAATAATCCAAACCTCGAACCAGACGCGGGTTGACAGAGTAGGGCGTTCCAGCAGAATCAAGAAGAGAGCGGACTTCTGAGAAATGTTCTGCGCTGGCTGTGTCTAGATGGTCGATGAGTTTTGGAAGCCCATCAGCTATTTTACCGCATTGTTCCACCTTGCAGTCCAGAACCCGTAGAGGGTTGCGCTGGTATCGACTTGTACAGTTGGCACAGAGCAGGTCCAAATGCTTTTCAATTTCTGCTTGCAAGAGTTCTCGATAATGCGGCCTGCACTCCTGGCTTCCCAGACTATTTATCTCAAGTTTGATGTTCTTAAGGCCCAGTTCTTTAAAAAATTCCATTAGCATGGTCATCACTTCCACATCCACGATTGGACTGGGTGACCCCATGGCCTCAACACCTATTTGATTGAATTGTCTTAACCGGCCTGCCTGCGGTCGTTCATAGCGAAACATAGGGCCGATATAAAACATTTTAAGTACAGAAGGTGGATAGTACATCTTGTGCTCTACATAAGCGCGAACGACTGAAGCGGTTCCTTCCGGGCGTAGCGTTATGGAGTCGCCGCTTCGGTCTTTAAACGTGTACATTTCTTTTTCTACAATATCTGTAGTTTCGCCAATGCTTCGAGAGAAAAGTCGGGTATCCTCAAAAATTGGCAGGCGAATTTCCTTGAAACCATAACGAGGAAAAATATTATGCGCAATGGATTCAATGTACTGCCATTTCCAGATTTCATCTGGCAGGATATCTTTAACGCCTCGTATGCTTTGAATTTTCATAATAAATAGATTTTTTGCTGACCAGCCTCGATCACCCCTTTGGGGTGTGAAGGCAAATGAATAGATACCAGGCGGGGGAGGCAACAATCAGGCAAAGACCTCTGGAGCCAGGATAACTCTTTGCCAGACAATAAAAGCGACTGCACGTTGACCCCACGCTTAATGGGGTTAGCCACTCAACCATTTAAACCAACTGCCTTTTTTCACCTTGGCCGCCAGCCGTTTCTCTGCCATTTCCACATCATTTTTACTGCCGATAAAAAGGGGCAGGCGGTCGTGAATGCCCGTTGGGGTAATATCCAGAATTCTTTTTTTCCCTGTTGAAGCTTTTCCTCCAGCTTGTTCAACGATTAAAGCCAGTGGCGCGGCCTCAAAAGAAAGCCTCAATTTACCCTTTGGACTCTTGGTATCTTTTGGATACATAAAGAGGCCCCCTTTTAGCAAAGTTCTATGGAAATCTGCTACCAGGGAACCAATATAACGTAATTTATAGGGCCTTCCTGTGGTTGAATCTTCTTCCTTTAAATACGATACCAAATCTTTTTGTGATTCATCCCATATTCCCCAATTGCCTTCGTTGGCACTGTAAGTAGATCCTTGATCCGGTATTTTCAGGTCAGGATGGGAGAGAAAGAATTCGCCCAGCGTTGGGTCCAGAGTAAACCCGTGAACTCCCTGACCTGATGTGTAGACAAAAATGGTGCTTGATCCATAGACAATGTACCCGGCGGCCACTTGGTCAATTCCCTTTTGAAATAGGTCTTCGTCTGTGACATCCAAGCCAGGGCTTTTCTTTTTATATATAGAAAATATGGTTCCAATATTCACATTGACATCAATATTGGAAGAGCCATCCAAAGGATCCATCATGAAAATGTATTTTCCGGGATGATCTTCAGGAGGAATTATATAAGCTTCTTCTTTTTCTTCGGAGGTAATGGCACATACTGTCCCGGATTGACCGATAATTTTGGTGAAAGTGATGTCCGAATATTCGTCCAGTTTTTTAACTTCTTCTCCCTGAACATTTATCTTCCCGGTAAGTCCAAAGATATCTTCACCAATCCCCGCACTATTAACTTGAAGAGAGATGATTTTGCCAGCCACCATGATTTCATTCATCAGACTGGTAAATTCACCCGTTGCTCCGGGAATGGTTTTTTCTTGCTGTCTAATATGTTGAACGAGAGTTGTGCGTTCCATAGAGATTCAATGATCGGATAGATCCACCCCGATTTGCAATATGTGTTGAATTTGTTTACCGAAAATATCCTGAAGATTTGAAAAACATTAATTATTTTTCAAAGTTAATTCCGGGAAATTGAAAAGTTGCTGATTCTACCTCATTTAAATATTTCGGACAATGAAAATGGAATACTCAGGACACAGAAACGGGGATGGAATTCCGCGCTCGTCCAAATCGTTTTCTGTCATTCTCGTTTAATATCTTTTTTCTCAAGCGTATGCTTTTCGGGGTTATCTCTGCCAATTCATCTTCGTTTAAAAAACCAAGGACCTGTTCCAAACTCATGTTAACCGGTGGAGTAAGAATAATATTCACATCCGAACCCGATGCGCGCATATTGCTCAGCTTCTTTTCTTTGCAAAGATTAACTACCAGATCATTATCTTTTTTATTTGTGCCCACAATCATTCCGGTATAAATTTCTTCTGCCGGGCCAAGAAACATAGAACCTCTTTCCTGTAAATTGAACAGGGAGAATCCGGTTGTGTTCCCATTTTCCATGGCAATTAGAACCCCATTAGTACGTTGGGCAATTTCACCACAATGTGGAATGAAATTATGGAAATTACGATTG
>JABIXH010000296.1 GCA_018664975.1 Nitrospina sp.
CCCGAATTATCATCTTTTGGCAGAAAAATGATTGCTGAATTAGAGTTTGGTGATTCACATATTTCCCATACCTGGGAGGCTTGGGCCCGAACAAAACTGAAAAAGCCAGATAGTTTTCGAACAGAACGGGTGCTGGATAAGATGCCCAATTTTCACCTGGCAGAGGATGAAATTGAGGCCTTGGTGGTACTTCTAAAAGGATTTAATGGAACCAAAGTCCCCGAAAAATATCGCAAGATTCTTTCTGAAAAAGAACAAGTAATTGAAACGGGTCGTCGTTTGATCACTAAGTACAATTGTCGGGCTTGTCATAATGTTGAGGGGGAAGGTGGAAGAATTCAGAAATATCTTAAAGCGAAAGCACAGTACCCGCCTCCATTAGAAATGGGTGACTATCATGTAGGGGAGCGTCTAAAAAGCTCATGGTTGTTCTCTTTCTTGAAAGAACCAACCCCTGTCAGGACCTGGATCAAGGTAAAGATGCCTACTTTCTTTTTTTCCGATAAGGAAATTCGCGAATTGACAGCCTACTTTGAGGCATTTTCTCCGGGTAATACATATGAATTAGGTGTCCATAAAGATAAAGAGAGTACTGTGGCGCAAAAAGGCGCTGAAATGGTCAATTATATGGATTGTGGCCGTTGCCATGATGATGGGCAAAAAGGAATTGAATTTTCATTAGCCAGCAAAAGACTGCGTGAGGATTGGATTCCAAAATGGCTTAAAGATACACGAGGCATGATCCCCTGGACGCCAATGCCCTCTCATTGGGTTAAGAAAGGTGATAAACTTACTGTACCGACTAAATACAGTGAGATTAAGACGGTGGGTGATATTGATACCCAAATAAATACTTTGAAAGACTTGATTGTAGCCTATAATACCGCTGAACTGGACTTTGATGCGAGCCTGGGTGAAGGTGGCGGTGAAGACGAGAGTGGCGAGGAGGATGGTGGTGACGAAGAGGGGGGAGATGATGAGGAAGAAGATGACGAATAGACATTCACTGCCCCAAAGAATTATTAATCTTCAACAATAACTTGAGAGTTTAAAATGGAAAACTCAGGACTCGAAAACTTTCTTTTGATTGCTACCAAACCGGATAATATTCCCATTGGAACTATGTTGATCTTTGTGGGATGGGTATTCTGGGTTGCGGTGAAGCAAATGATTGCAAACGACAAATGGATTAAGCAGGGTAAAAAAGAAAAAATTTGGGATGAAATGATAAAGTAAGTGGCTATTTTTGTTATTTCCTTTGGCGCATTTATTATTGGCATCATCCTTATTATTTCTTTGAAAAAAATGTCTCCTCCTGCTCCTCAGGAGCAAATTCACTTCGATAAACCTTCCGATGTACCCATCTATCTATCTGATAGAGAAGCCTTTAAATCAAAATGTGTTGAGTTTCTGGAAAAATTCCACCTTGAGTACGTTCATTCTGTATGGGCGGACGACCATGAATTGGAAATCGCCCTGAATGATGTGACCCCTGTTGTCGGTGGCTCTTACCTGGCACTCTGTATTATTGATCCGCCGGGAAAAACGGTCAATGCTATAAAGGTTAGGGGGTTTCTGGATACTGTGAAGGGGGAGGGTGCATCTCGCGGAATTTTAATCACTACAGGCTATTTTTCCAATGAAGCGATTAATTCAATTGAAGATGAGCCTGTTGAATTGGTAAATGTGGTTTCTTTTATTTCTTATCTCAAAAAATTTGACCTTTATGAAGACTCCCCCAACCCGTCCTGAATCTTAAAATTCAAACAGCCAAATTTTTATGGCATCATTCGTGGTTAACTTTCTCTAACACCTCAAGGATTCCATCCATGTTATAGGTCTCCAGAATACCCTGTAGATACTTAGCCATATCTGTGCCATCCTCGCCAACTCGTTTCAGGTTTTCTATATATTTTTCCACCTCTTCTCCTGGGCATAAGCATATCCATAAAAGTAATATCTAAATCATTTTAAAGGATTGCAAGGGGGGTCTCATGCAGGAAAGTTTTATAGGGTGAAGAACTAAGGCTTTTCATTGGTTTATTTAGGCTCTGGGCCTGTGTTATTATCGAGGAATGAAAATCAGCGAAAAACTAAATTGTTCCACCCCCGTTTTCTCTTTTGAATTTTTTCCTCCAAAAGATTCCGATGGTTTTGCGACATTATTCGAAACCATTGCCCGATTGAAGGCTTCTGCTCCAGCTTTCGTTTCTGTGACTTACGGGGCCGGTGGTAGCACACGTGAAAAAACGGTGAATCTGGTAGGAAACATTAAAAATAAGATAGGTATAGAAAGTATGGCCCACCTTACATGTGTGGGGCATGACCAGCAGGAAATTCGTTCTGTGCTCGAAAGTTTGCAGGAGCAAAATATTGAAAATATTCTTGCACTTAGGGGCGACCCCCCTCAAGGAGAAGAAAAATTTATAAAGACGGAAGGTGGCTTTGAATATGCTGATGAACTTGTAACCTTTATTAAAAATAATTTTTCTTTTTGTATTGGTGCGGCTTGTTACCCGGAAGGACATGTTGAATGCAAGGATCTTGAACGAGATATCGAAAACTTGCAACGAAAAGTTGATAGTGGGGTAGATTTCCTCATTACCCAGTTATTTTTTGACAACAGGTACTATTTTGATTTTCTGGAAAGGGCGCAAAAGAAAAATATTAATATTCCGGTTATTCCGGGAATCATGCCCATTTTAAATCTCAAACAGATCCAGAGGTTTACCAAAATGTGCGGAACCCATCTTTCTGAGCATTTAATGTCCAAATTTGAAGGCGTTCAGGACGATAATGAGAAAGTTAGGCAGATTGGTATTGAACATGCTATTTCCCAATGCAAGGAATTGTTAGAGAGCAAGGCTCCTGGTATTCACTTTTATACTCTAAATCGATCCAAGGCAACTTTGTCCATATTAGAGGAACTTAAAGAATTCGCGTGAGTTTTCCGGTAACTTCTTATAAGTCGATGGTTCTGATTTTCCTGTGCGTGTCGCTATATTTTGCGGTGCCTGCGTTGACTCAGGAATTAGAGACCATGGTTACGGATGATATGGTCTTGATCCAGGGGGGAACTTTCAAAAGAGGCTGTGATCGCTTTGGACCTCAACATGGAGCTCCGGAACAGAAGATCCATTTGGATGATTTTTGGATTGATAAATATGAGGTCACTAATAAGAAATTTGAAAATATTTTTCCGGAACATTTTTTGCGGCGTAGTATTTTTTCGGATTGTGACAATTGCCCGGTTTCAAAAATCAGTTGGTATGAAGCGGCAGATTATTGTCACTTGATTGGTAAATCACTTCCCAGTGAAGCGCAGTGGGAAAAAGCGGCAGGAAGTGGAAAAGGTTGTGAGTTTCCATGGGGCAAAGGATTCGATCTGGTGAACCCACCTGCCAGAGGTGGCTTGAAGCTAAACGATAAAGCCTCTCCTGTGGGCGCATTTCCGCCAAACCAGAATGGACTTTATGATACGGCCGGAAATATGTGGGAATGGGTTAGCGATTGGTTTTCAATCAGGTTTTATTACGCCGATATACTGCATAATCCCAGAGGCCCCATGAAAGGCCTAATGAAAGTTAGAAGAGGGGGGTCCTGGTCAGACTCTGTCATAGCTATGAATTCGGGTTATCGGGACTGGAGCTATCCGTTATCTAGAGGATTTAATGATATTGGATTCCGTTGCGCTATTAACTTGAAAACTCTAGGGGAATAATTTTGATCACCCAGGTTAAGTTGGATTATATCAATCGAGTCATTGATGAATGCCTGGACGGTGAGGCATTGGAGTTGAAAGGTAAATTTCTCGGGGATGAAGGGGTGGAGGCTCTGGTTCAAACCAATCGTATTCTTGATGTCGAAAATCTGGATCTGTCGCGTAATAAACTGACCTGGCGCGGAGCGCACCATTTGTTTCACTGCCACTTGTTTAAAAATCTAAAACGATTGTATCTGGGCGAAAATAATATTTCTGACAAGGGTGTAAAGGAACTACCCTCTGCTAATTTTGCAGAAAACCTCTCCCTCCTGGACCTACGCTATAATAATATTGGTCCTGCCGGTGGGTTGGCAGTGGTTCAATCTGAGAAATTTAGAAAGCTTCAGGTTTTGATTTTTCAGGAAAATCCTGTGGGGGATGAAACTCTGATAGAACTGGCAAAAGCTCCTACCTTTGCTAACTTGAGAAAGCTGAATTTCTACAGAACGGATATAACCCCGAAAGGCATTAAGGTTCTAGCCAAATCCAAAGTGTTGCAAAGGGTTAAACAACTGAACATTGCTAGAAATTATCTTCATTTGGAATCTGCCCGACTCTTGGGGAATACCAAGACACTGACCAATATTGAAACCTTGCTCATGTATGACACAGGAATAGGTGATGCCGGGGTCAAGGCCATCATGGACTCAGAGTCATTTTCTAAACTTAAAACCCTAAGAGTAACCTGATCCACTTTCCTCCTCTTAGCACCTAGGTTATATGGAGAGTAAACTAAATAAGTCCTCCTGGTATTTTGGCGCTGGATTTCTTGCGTTCCTCACGTTTACCGCCTATTTTCCCACATTTCAAAATTTTTATATTTGGGATGACGATCTCTATTTAACGCAAAATCCATACTTAAACGATTTTGAAGGTTTGAAGCGTTTGTGGTTGGATATGAATGCCAGGCTCCAATACTATCCAATGGTGTTTACCAGTTTTTGGGTTGAACACAAAATTTGGGGGCTAGACCCGATCGGTTACCATATTGACAATACTTTGATCCATTGTATGAATGTCATTTTGCTTTGGCGAATTCTGGTTTTTTTGGATATTAGAGGAAGTTGGTTGGGAGCGGCAATATTTGCTATTCATCCTGTTCAGGTTGAATCGGTAGCATGGATTACGGAAAGAAAAAATTTGCTTTCCGGTTTCTTTCTTTTCCTTTCCCTTTATTCATTTTTACAGTTCTATAAACCTCATCTTTCATCGGAATCAAATATAAGAAATACTAAAAACTGGCCTATCTATGGATTGTCACTATTGTTATTTCTTTGCGCGCTATGGAGTAAAACTGTAACTTGCACATTGCCTGCCGTTATTCTCCTGATATTTTGGTGGAAAGAAAACCGTATTTGTAAGGAAGTAATTTTTCTGACTATTCCCTATTTTATTATTGGATTATGTTTTGGTTTGTTAACCGCCTGGTTGGAAAAATATAACGCAGGTGCGTTAGGGCCAGAATGGGAATTTTCATTTTTGGATAGGTTTCTTATTGCGGGCAGGGCGTTATGGTTTTATATGGGTAAGTTGTTTTTTCCCTCGCCCCTTATTTTTATTTATCCTCGTTGGATCATTGATGATTCAATTTGGTGGCAATATATTTATCCTTTGGCCTTTTTAGCACTGATTTATATTTTGTGGTTGTTGAGAAATATAATAGGGCGAGGAACTCTAGCAGGAATTTTATTGTTTTCCGGCACACTTTTTCCTGCATTGGGATTTTTTAATGTTTATCCCATGCTGTTTTCTTTTGTCGCAGATCATTTCCAATACCTTGCTTGTATTGGAGTCATTGTACTTTTCTCAAATGGTCTGATTAGAGTGTTGGACCGGTTGCAACCTTTTTTGCACTGGGCAACTGTAATAAGCCTTTTATTGGTATTGGGGAGTTTGACTTGGTTTCAAAGCCATATATACAAAAATGCCTTTTCGTTGTGGACGGATACGATTAACAAGAATCCGGGTGCTTGGTTGGCGCATAATAATTTAGGGGTGGAGTATGAAAAAATGGGAAGGTTGAGCCTGGCCATCCACTCCTTTGAGTCTTCCTTGCAGTACAAATCTGATTTTCATTTGGCACATTATAACCTAGGTAATATTTATAAAAAACTAGGCCAATATGAAGATTCTGTGAGTCCTTATAAAAATGCGTTAAAGATAAACCCCAAATATTATCAAGCACATTTTAATCTAGGTTATTCCTATCAGTCCTTGGGGAAGTTAGAGGATTCAATAGAATCATATGAAAAGGCGTTAAAGATTAACCCGCAATTTTTTAAGGCCCAATTTAACCTTGGTAATGCTTATCGAGATTTAGGGCGGTTAGAGGAGTCGGTAAAATCTTACGAAAGGGCGTTAATCACTATCCCTGGTCATTTAACGAGCTTGGTCAATATGGGAAAGGTATTAAGTCAATTAAATAAAAATCAACTGGCTATTAACGCTATAAGTAGGGCAATAGAATTGAATCCTGACAATATAAGCGCTCACTACAATTTGGCGGTTATATATATTAAATCTGGAGAATTAGAAAAAGCCAGGGTGGAATTTGAAAGTGTCTTGCGGCTAGATCCTGACAATCTGGAAACTCAGAATGCACTTAATAAGATGAATTAAGTGATATCTTCTTTAGGTTGAAGGGAGTTCTTGTTCAAGCATGCCGATCATTCAGCCAGGGTTCCGCCGTATTGGAATAACCTCTTTTTTCCCAAAATCCGAGTTCATCTCGATCACGAAATATAATTTCGCCGATCCATTTAGCTCCCTTCCAGGCGTAAAGTTGTGGGGTGATCATCCTTACCGGTCCACCATGCTCAAGGGGTAAGGGGTTATTTTCCCATTGATGAACCAGCAATACATCATATTTCATGGCTTCTTCCAGTGGCAAATTCGTGGAATACCCATCCCAGGCCTTGATATAGACAAACTTGGCACTTGGGAGTATTTCGCAATATTCAGCGATATCGGAAAACTTCACTCCTTTCCAATTGTTATTCAACCTGCTCCAGGTGGTGACGCAATGAAAATCGGAAATGTCATTGGTTTGGGGTAACTGAAGGAACTCTTCCCAATTGAAGGTTTTAACAGTTTTTACCAAACCAGAAATGGTTAGATTCCATGTGTGTTCATCTAATTCAGGGGTGACCCCCAAATCCAGCACCGGCCAGTTTTCTACTATCCTTTGCCCGGGAGGGATGGTCGGATTGCCATCCCGATTTAATTCCCCTTCGCCTTGAGGAATTTCACCTTTTAGGGCCTGCTTTTCCTGAAAAGTCTTGCGATATTCGATCAGCCGTTCTCGGCCTTTTATTCTTTTTGAGTTTGGGTCGTATAACATAAATTCTGGGGAAATATGTGTAAAGTTAAAAATAAAACAATATATTTATCTTGAGATTCCGGGAATGGGTGACTGTTTGCTTTGAGAAACTCAATAATTAGATGATGTTTCAGCCCTTTGGTTACAGATTTATTTGAGAAGGTTTTGCAGGAGAAATTCTATTTATTCCGGCATTTTAGCTCCCATCCAAAGCACTAAATAATAAAGGTTAAGTCCTATTTCAGTTTCACCGAAAAAGTAAAAGACAGCCTATTTTTTACCGGAGCCTCCTGATCCATGAAATTTAAAATTCTTTCCTTTAATTGGCACGAACCTTATCTTTGTTTACTCGCAAGACTTGGTTATGAATTCCAAATTATAGAACCTGAAGTTGCTCCCGGTCATTACAGGCGATGGGATAAAAATATGCGCCCGGTTCCAGAAAACGTGCGCTTGATTTCAATGGCAACTGCTCAGGAAATGCTGGAACTCGGCGAATTTGATCTCATTATCGCACACAATATAAAAGATTTGATAGCCGTTAAGGATTACTCTCTGCCTAAAATTATCGTGTTTCACAACTGTTTAACAACAGAAATTGAACTGGGTAAAGCCAAGGTTTGTCGGAAAGAGTATTTGGAAAAAATCGATTTTCTTCTGGAGGGCGTACAAAAAGTATTTATCTCGGAGAAAAAGCGCCAAGACTGGGGGGCAAGCGGAGAAGTAATTTTACCTGGTCTTGATATCTCAGATTATGGTGGCTATAGAGGCGAGAGCGAGAGGGTTTTGCAGGTGGGGAATATGTTGCAAGAACGCGATTTGATGATGGGCTATTCAGTCAGTAAAAGAATCATTGGAACCCACCCCTTAACGACTCTTGGTTTAAACCCAAGTATTCCAGGCTCGAGGCTGTCAGAGGGATTTCAGGACCTGATAGAAAATTTCAGGAGTTCCAGAGTTTTTATTAATACTACCGTTGAAGAGTTTGAGGATGGATACAATTTAAGTATGCTTGAGGCTATGGCCACTGGAATGCCAGTGATCAGTTCAGCGAATAAATCCTCTCCCATAATAGATGGAAAGAACGGTTATATTTCTAATGACATAAAATATTTAAACCAGCGAATTGATTTTCTGTTAAGGAACCCAGATGAAGCCAGAAAGCTGGGGGAAAAAGCAAAAGAAACTGTGAAGGAGAAATTTCCATTAACACGATTTCTCCAGTCATGGCGCAGGGTGATTGAAAAATCAGCCTTAGACTATTTAGAACGAACGGTGATCAATTTAAAAAATACCAACCAACCTTTTAAGGAAAAAATCCGAAAAAATATTTTAATGGATTTTGTGTCCTATCCTGCGACCACCGCCTATTTTCTGGAAAGAGCCTTCAGGCAAAAGCACAATGTAATAACTTGCGGGTCTCAAATAAACGATCAAATTATTAAACTATGGAATCTTGAAGACCTTAATTGGGAAATCACTCCACAGGATTTATACAGAGGAAACACGACTCCTTTACAAAAGGTTATGGAAGAATTGCCAGAAGGGTGGCAACCGGATTTCTACCTTTGGATTGAAACGGGATTGAGTGATATCCCATCAGATCTAGGCAGTTTCGATCTGCCGAAGGTTTGCTATCTCATAGATACTCATATCCACTATGAGCGACACCTTGAAATTGCCGAAAATTTTGATTTTGTTTTTTTGGCGCAGAAGGCGTACGTGCCGCAAATGGTAAGGGCAGGCATTAAGAATGTCATGTGGTTGCCCTTGGCATGTGATCCCGAAATTCATGCCAAGGTTGAGGTTGAAAAAGAATTTGATGTGGGCTTTGTCGGTTCAATTTCTTTAACACCAGACCGCCGACGAAATCTTTTGGAGAGACTACAGAAACAGTTTGACCTGAAACCTCAACGAAAATTCATGAATGAAATGGCGGAGCATTATAGTAAGTCACATATCATTTTTAATAACGCCATTAATAACGATCTTAATATGCGGGTATTCGAGGCTTTATGTAGCGGCAGTCTGCTGGTTACCGATTCAGCACCAGGAAGTGGTCTGGATGAATTATTTTTGGATAAGAAACATTTAGTGATTTACCAGGATGAGAATCTTGAAGAAGTGGTTTCTTATTATTTGCAAAATAAAGAACACCGGGAGCGCATCTCAATCGAGGGTAGAAAGGAAGTTTTGGCTCGGCACACTTATGGGCACCGCACCGATGCCATAATAAAATTTTTAAACGAAAATATCACTGGTGTTGAAAAAGAAAAACCGGCCTCGATGGAGGAAAAACCCATTTCCTATTATGAGAATATCAGAAACGATTTGATTCCTCTTGTTCCCAGCGATGCCAATTGTATTTTAGAAATTGGCTGTGGGTCAGGAAGGACTGGTCTGGAACTCAAAAAACAATATGGAGCTTTTGTCGCAGGAGTTGAATTGAACCCCGTTGCCGCAAATCTTGCCAATGAGGTATTGGATGATGTGGTTCAGGGAAATATTGAATCCATCGACCTGCCTTATGGTTCTGGATCCTTTGACTGCATAATGTTTGCGGACGTTCTAGAGCATTTGGTAGATCCTCTTTCTGTTTTGATGAAAGTACGTCCTTTATTGAAATATGGAGGGACTGTGGTAACCAGCATTCCCAATGTCCAATTCCATGGAGTCATTCATCAATTGGTGGAAGGGAATTGGACCTATGAAAAAGAAGGAATTCTTGATGAAACTCATCTCCGTTTTTTTACCTATAAAGAAATTGGAAAAATGTTTGTTAAAGCGGGTTACTCCATTCAGCATATTGAGGAGGTAATAGATCCTCAATATGAACAATTTTCTTTAAGTAATACCAACGTCCTCAATTTTGGCAGGACGCAAATAAAAGATTTATCTCCAGAGGAATTTAAGCAGTTTTTTGTTTTCCAATATTTATTAAGAGCAAAACCAACTAACGTTAATGAGAATGAGGTAAATGATATGTTTCAAAAGGAAGAAACATTGTTTGAAATTGACAACATTTTATTAGACGCGTCCAAGGCCTCTGAAGCAGGGGAGCATGAAACTGCATTAAAACTTTATACGGAAGTTATAAAACTATCTTCTGACAATGTTCAGGCATTGCTTGGAATGGGTAATACCAATATGAAACTTCAACTTCCTGATAAAGCGGAGGCCTTTTTTGAATTAGCTTGTTTAAAAGATCCCAATAACTCCAAGGTTTGGCAAGGGTTGGGATTACTGGCTCTTTATAAAAAAGATATTAAACGTGCAGATATTAGTTTTAATAAATCCCTGGAATGTGACCCCAGGAACGATAAGGCATTATGTGGCCTGGGGATGTTGAGGGTTAATAGAGAAGACCTTGATGGGGCTGTTGAATATTTTTGTCGCGCTTTGGAAATTAATCCTGACAATATTTCCGCTTGTAAATATCTTTTGGAGTTGTCCTATAAACTGGAAAGATTTGAGGCGATTGAAAGGCATTTAAATATATTCATGGAATTTCATCCCGGAAATCTCAATATGCTTTTTGCTTTAGCCGGGGTTCAGTACAAACTCGGAAAACTTGAAGAATCGATTAATAACCTGGAATGCATTCTTACCTTGGACCCAGAACACGAATCGGCAATTGAATTAATTGAAACTGTTAAATCTGATCTAGTTCCTAGTAAATAAAATATTCTTATGGATTTTTTTGAGCAAAATTTAAAACATTTACGTCTCTACGACCCCGATCTGGCAGAACGTGTTGCTCTACAGCCTTTTCCTGAGAATGTAAGCGTTATCCAATCAAAAGATGGGTTTCCCGTTCCCAGAATTGCCGGGGCATTATTGCATAGCCAATACCGCCCGATTGAAGAAGGGAAGAAGGCCATTGAAAAATTCGAGTTTGACCCGGAACAAAAAACAGTTATATACGGATTAGGATTTGGTTACCACATCCAGTCTTTACTGCTTAAGTGCCCCGGGAAGTTGATCGTTGTAGAGCCATTGATGACCCTATTCAGGGCATTTATGACATCCATGGATATACAGCCTTTTATATCCCGGGTACGCTTTAGGATTGGGGAAACGCCGGCATGCCTTATTTCCCGATTGGAACCGGATTGTTGGAATATTTTCAAGCATCTTCCCTCCATTAGAATTGGGGAAACCTACTACAACAGGCTGGATGAAGGACTTGAAGTAAGAAACCTCCTTCAACTGCGCTCTCTCAAAGTGATGATTGTTAACCCCATTTATGGAGGTTCACTGCCAACGGCCCATCATTGTGCTGGAGCTTTCAGGAATTTAGGACATGAGGTTGCTACGGTAGATTGTGAAGAATTCGCGCAAGGATTTTTTTCTTTAAAGAGTGTGACTCGAAACCCTGATAATTCTGAAATTCTTTCCCGAAATTTTATGAGTTTTATGGGTGAAATAGCCGCCGCCAAAGCCGCAGAATTTAAACCGGATATTATTTTGGCACTCGCTCAGGCCCCTCTGGCCCCGGAGGCCATTCAAAAACTTAAGGCACTGGGAGTTCCAGTCGTTTTCTGGTTCGTGGAAGATTTTAGGACTTTGACTTATTGGGATGAAATAGCCACTTCTTATGACCATCTTTTTACATTGCAGGCCGGTGAATTCCACGATTCATTAAGATCTAAGGGAGTAAGGGATTGTTATTACCTGCCGCAGGCTTGCTTCCCGGACATTCACAAACCTATAGATGAGACGGACAGGGATACAGCTAGGTATAAGGCTGATTTATCTTTTATGGGGGCCGCTTATCATAATCGGGTTCAATCTTTTCCACGCCTGATGAATTTTGACTTTAAAATTTGGGGAACAGGTTGGAATTTAGAAACACCGTTGGGACGCTTAGTTCAAAATAATAATGAACGATTGTCTACAACTGAAATAGTTAATATTTATAATGGAGCCAAAATAAACCTCAACCTGCATTCTTCTACCTATCATTATGGCATTAATCCTGATGGAGATTTTTTGAACCCACGCACTTTTGAAATTTCTGCTTGTCAAGGATTCCAACTGGTGGATTCTCGTAAAGATTTATCGCGAATGTTTAAAGTTGGTGAGGAGGTAATCACGTTTGATACGCTTGATCAAATGCGGGATCAAATCGAATATTATCTTTCTAATCCTGAGGAAAGAAATACAATTGCTTTAAAATCCTACCACCGAGTTCTGAATGAACATACCATGGAACATCGTATGCAGGAGTTATTGCTACATGTTTTTCTGGATCGCAAATCGGCTCTTGATTCCATCAGAGATACTCAATGTGATCCTCTAGATTATTGCATTGAACAAGCTGGTGAAAATTCTGAATTGGGAAAATATTTGAATCAGTTTAAGGGCCAAGTCCCATTTTCTTTAAAGACGGTGATTGATCATATCCATCAGGGAGAGGGAGCTCTGGATCAAAAGGAGACTCTTTTTTTGATGTTGGATCAGATTGTAAAGGAGAAAGTTTGATCGTGGCTAAAAATATATTAATTCTAAGTATGACCCGAATGGGAGATATGATTCAGACAACTCCCCTGATTAAGGGTTTGAAAGAAAAATATCCCTCAGCCAAGATCACTCTTTTGGTCACCAGTGATTTTTCCAGTGCCGTGTCTCTGATACCTGAGGTCGATGAATCTATAGTTGTGAATTTGAGACAGTTTGATAATCAAGAAGTTTGGGAAGACCTTTCCTGGATTAAAATATACCGTTATCTTGAAGATACATTGGGAGATATTAAAGGTAGAAGTTTTGATTTGCTAGTAAATTTAAGCCATTCAAAATTCAGTGCCCTTATGGTTCGTTATTTGGGAGCTAAAAATATAGTTGGCTTTTATTGTAACGATTTTGGAAATCGTATGACAGGCCACCCTTGGATGCAGTATTTCAGTGTAGAAATATTCAATCGTAACTATAATGAGTTTAATCTTGTTGAGATATTTTCAAGGAGTGGAGGTGTTGATGCAAAGGGTCGTTCCATTGCTGTGACCCCCTCGCACGATGAACTTTCACTTGGTACCTTAATTCCGCCTGAGTTCAATGAAGGCGAGGTCTTGATTGGTATTCAAGCCGGATCCAGTCTGGAAGGTCGGCGGTGGCCCGTGCAATCATTTGCGGCATTGGCTGATCAGTTAATAGAAAATATTAATGCGCGAATATTGATATTTGGTGTGGAGTCTGAAAATGCAGTGGCTGAAGATGTATTAAGTTTTGTTGAAAATAAGGATAAGGTCGTAAACCTTGCCGGCAAAACAACCCTCAGTCAGTTATCGGGATTGTTGGAAAAATGCCAATATTTAGTCACTAATGATACCGGAACGATGCATTTGGCTGCGGCCTTGGGAACTAAAATCGTAGGACTCTTTTTTGCCCATGCGCATCCGTATGAAACGGCACCATTTTCTCCGGGGCATTTGATATTCCAGGCAAGAATTTCTTGTGCACCCTGTAGTTATGGAGTGCACTGCAACAATATAGTTTGTATTGACAAGGTAAACCCCCAAGACCTTTCTTCGGTGATTGAGAGTCATATAATAACTAAATCATGGGTTCTTCCTGAG
Source organism: Nitrospina sp. (assembly GCA_018664975.1). Taxonomy (GTDB): domain Bacteria; phylum Nitrospinota; class Nitrospinia; order Nitrospinales; family VA-1; genus LS-NOB. The sequence continues at coordinate 13,658 of JABIXH010000296.1, forward strand.
CAAGTTAATACAAAATCTGAATTAAACGTATATGAAACCGTTTTTGATTTTGATGATAATTTCCAATTACGGCCTCTTGTAAAGCACAGGTTACAAATAGATGATATGTTCCGGACGGCCTATACCCTTTTGTGGAGGAATAGTCTTGACGAAAAAATGAAGGCAAATGATTTCGAATTCCTCATAAATGGGGTTTGCGAAAACTTGAATCGTGATTATGATTGTACTGATATAGATTCGGTGGATGAACAATTAGAAAAAAAATATTTAGCTTTAGAGGAGATTGTGAAACTTGCATTTAAAGGAAGGAAGCAATGTGGGAACCTCATCAGAGAAGTTTCTGGTATAAAGGGGAGTCCAGACAAAATTGCTCAGTCTAGTGCTGAAATTACACGCATTGATGAGAAGATTGAAGAATTGGGGCTTACTAACCCCGAATTGCGTCCTTTATCTGATATGTTCAGTAAAAGAAAAGAAAATTTTGCAGGTAACAATGTTTGTCTTTTGGCTATTGAAACCCGGAAGGAATACAATAATTTGATCGATGAATGTGAAAAGCTGAGTACTATTTTAAATAGTTGTCGGAAAAAATTGACGGGCACCAAGCCTTGCTATATTTCGCATGATTCCATTAATGTGGCGGTTCCCGGTAGGTAGGAAGCCATATCCCCCTTTGCTTTCTCTTTTAAAAAACCATGTAGGAATTCGAGAGAGGCACCTCCCCCTGTGGAGACGAAAAAGTTTTTGGCGAAATAATTCCATAATTGGTATGCATCATTTTCAAGGAAGTCGATGGATATTTGATTGCGATTAATGGTCGGGTGAAATTGTTTTTCAATTTGAAGTTTGATCATTTTTTTTAATTCGGTAATTCCTATTTTGTTGAGAATTGCCGCAGAATCTCCTCCTCCAATAACTACAGACATTTTAGGATTTGATAGAGCTGATTGAAAAAGCAATTTTGCTAATTCCAAAGACCCTTCTGCATAATAACTGCAAGCAGGGTGGTCGTAGGCACCCAAGGGTCCGTTCCAGAATACATTTTCGATATCCTTGAAAAGATCTTCAAATTGAGCAATTGTTTTTTCTCCTAAATCCAACTGTAGCTCTTTGGAGAAGTCGGGCGAACTTTTATTTTCAAAAATTGTGCTTTGAAAATCCGTGACTATTTTATAGTCTTCGGGTAAGCACAGGCTTACTTTGTTGACCTCAGCGAGTTCAATGATTTTTTCAGCGAGGTTGATTTCGTTTAGAAGTTCTATGTTTTCATTATCGGCCTGGCTTTGTAATTTTGTGGGTAAGGTGTCTTTTTGAAAAGGTTTTAATAATTCCTTTTGTTGTTGGGCTAAAAGGAAAGCGTTGGCCATTTTTCCACCGATTAAAATGGTTTTAACTCCGGTAGAAACAAATTGTTTCAAAATTTCAATTTTATCCGATACCTTAGCTCCCCCTGCTACGACCAGGGTTTTTCTGGGCTTGGATAAAACTTTGCTGCCAAACTTCCCAAGACGGGCAATTTCTTCGTAAAGGAGAACACCTGATACCACCGGTTTGCCTTTTCGCCGCATTAATTGAGGTAAAAGCTTAATGCTCTTGGTCACTCGATGACTACAGCCAAATGCGCAGTTTATATAGACATCCGCTATATCCGCCAATTGGGTGATAATTTCTGTACGGTAGATGTCTGTGTTCTTTGGGTCTAAAAGATATCGCAAATTAGGAAGAAATTTGATTCCACCTGGCGGTAAACGTTTATGCGATACAATTTCCAAAGAATGTTGCATATGGGAGTCAATCGTTTCAGGCGGAAAAATAGTGTAAGTGTCACCATAAATCCTGCGAATCAAAGTGTCAAAATGAGAGGAAACAAATTGTATGTTGAAGATACCATCCCATCCAGAATGGTCTTTAGTTTTATGAGGTCGACCTAAGTGCGAACCTATAATCATTCGACAGTCACCTTCTGTTAATTCATGAATTTTTCTGAAGGTGAGATCCAGAAAACGCCGGATTCGGGTATCATCTGCGACTCGATATAATCCTTTCGCGGTGGACCGCAAAGGAACGTTAAAATCACACCGGATAAATATAGTTTTGCCTCTTAAATCATCCGATTTCAATTCTGCCAATTGGGTCATTCCAATTGAATTTGTCGAACTTGAGTTTGCCATCGTGATTTCCTGTTGTATTGAATCGCCGATTTACAAAAAGCGGTTGTTTTCAGCAATTTATGCCGATAATTCTGCTATAAGTATTTAACGGGATTATTCGTCAATTCAATAATAAAGTTTTCCTTCTTTTTGATAAGAATGGTATGATTAAGAGTGAATGAATTTTGAGCCTGCCTGAAAATAATAATTTGTGCCAGATTAACCTGGCTTTGTTTATAGATGAGTTGAAAAAAAATTATTTTGAAAGAGTGAGTAGTATCTCGAAAGATATAGTTTTTATTAAAATTTAGAAAATTTAAATAACACTTTTATAGGCTTTCCAACAGGAAAAACCAACCCTAAACACAGATTTCTTCTTTCCTCACCAAGACCGTTAAACTGTGATCCCGACCGCCACAAAAATTAAATTAGTATTTAATTATTTGAATTATAAAGGTTAATTTTGCATATATCAACCTTTTGAGTATTTGGCCGGACTTCAAACCCACCTTTGGTGATTACCTGCAAAGAAGAGTCAGGAAGAATTTCTAATGAGAAAAAGTAAATCAAACAAAAAAGTAATGTTAATCAATGCCCAGCACCCTGAAGAATGCCGGGTGGTTGTCCTGGATAATAATGTTATTCAGGACTATATCGTTGAACATTCCTCGCGAGAGCAGATCAAAGGGAATGTTTATCTTGGCGTGATCAATCGAGTTGAGCCGTCTATTGAAGCGGCTTTTGTCGATTTTGGTGGTAAAAAATTTGGTTTTTTACCCTTCAAGGATGTTTTAAGGGAATCTTATGTCCACACAGGCGAGAAAAAGGCAAAAGTAAGAATTCAGGATGTTCTAATTCGAGGCCAGCGTATTTTGGTTCAGGTGGCAAAAGAGAGCAGAGATGCCAAAGGTCCTTCCTTAACCAATGCGATGAGTTTGGCCGGAAGGTTCCTGGTTTTAATGCAGGGGCATGGGAGTGCAGTTTCCCGAAAAATTGAGGATGAAAGTGAGAGGAAAAAACTTAAGGATATTGTCGCAGATTTTAATTTACCAGAAAATCTGGGGATTATTATTCGCACTGCCGGATTAGGTCAAACTAAGATCGAATTGCAAAAAGATGTGCAGATGTTACTGAAGATTTGGAACACAATTGAAGATGGACAAAAGAATGAATCTGCCTCAGCCCCATTTTTAATTTATCAGGAACCTGGGTTAGTTGTAAGGACGGTTCGGGATCATTTTAGCAGTGATACTTCTCAAATCATCGTTGACAACGCTGAATCTTATAAAGATTTAAAAGATTTCGTGAAACTCGTAATGCCTCGCAACCGAAATCTGGTCAAGTTTTATAAGGAAACGAAGCCTCTATTTTCTGAATACCACGTAGAAGAACAGATTGAATCGATTTATCAGCGTAAGGTTTTATTGCCTTCAGGAGGATCCATTGTGATTGATATTGGTGAAGCAATGGTTTCTATAGATGTGAACTCGGGTAAAACAAAAGGTGGCTTGGACTTGGAAGAAACGGCTGTAACAACTAATCTTGAGGCCGCTACAGAAGTTGCAAGACAACTCAGATTGAGAGACCTGGGAGGCTTAATCGTTATTGATTTTATCGATATGTTCCAAAAACGGAACAAGGCCGCCGTGGAGAAAGAGGTTAAGCAAGCTTGCAAAACGGACAAGGCTCGAATAAATATATCTCGGATTTCAAAGTTTGGTTTGCTGGAAATGTCCAGACAACGAATCTCCCCGCCTGTTAAAGAGGGGGTTTTTACTCAGTGTGGACAATGCGAAGGAACAGGACTAGTTCGGTCCATGGACTCCATTATTCTTAATGTTTTACGGAAAATCCATGAAATAATTGCAAAGGAAAAGGTCAAAGTGCTTACTCTGGAGGTTTCTCCTGAAGTCTCTAATTACTTTTTAAATCACAAATTAAATATTTTGGCGGAATTAAAAAATAAGCATTTGGTCGATTTCCGTTTTCAAATTGCACATGGGTTATCTTATGAAAATTTTAAATTTAATGTTTCGGAAGTATGGGAAAGTGAGATTGTTCCAGAGGCAAAATCATCTGAAAAATCCGAAGCATCTACTGATCCTAATAAATCAGTAAGACGGACTCAGAAAAGTGCGAGTGGGCGGGAGGATACAGATAAAAGTGCGAGTGGGCGAGAAGGTACAGAAAAAACCGAGAGTGGGGCACAGGAAAGCGCAGAAAAGAAAGAGCCCGGAAATGCCAAGCCTAATGCCAAAAGAAGGTATACCCGTCGAAAACCCGCTGCCCGGAAGGGTCCTCCAAGGGGCAGATATCGACGTCCGAACCAAACTTCAAAATCATCAGAAGCGGAAACGAATCAAAATGCTTCTTCAGACTCTAAGGTTGAGCCAAATACAGGGAATGCTGAAATGCCTAAAGATAATAATCCATCAGACCTTAGTTTACCAATTCCTCCCATGCCTATGCCTTATGTGCGAGAAGGCTCGAATCTGGGGGGCGAGCCGCCTCTATCGAACGAACCGGCGAAAGACGGGGCAGGGGACTAAAAATCATCCGACAGATTTAGCACAACGAAAACCGGTGTCCCAGTATCGCATTTGAGGAGGGGAAAAATTTCGGTAAGGTAGCATTGTGAACTGTTTTAAAAACCCGTGTTCACGTTTATTAATTGAACCGCCACGGGTCACCTTGAATTTCTCCCCAAAGTTATTATCTTGCAGAATGGAGTTGGGGTAGGGTTTGTACCAGCTTGCGGTCCATTCCGAAACATTTCCATTCATTCCCCATATACGATAGGTGCTGACATCTCCCTCAAGGGCGTTTACCGGTTGTACTTGTTTGCCGAAATTAGCAGTGCCCTTTTCGAAATCGTTGCCCCATACGAAAAGTCGGTTGTCACTCCCTCGGGCCGCTTTTTCCCATTCATACTCTAACGGCAGACGCTTACCTGCCCAAAGACAATAGGCATCGGCTTCGTACCAACTGATTCCGCTGACTGGTAAGTTCATTTGCTGAACAGGGTATTGTGCCTGGGGTTTAAACTTCATAAACTCCTCATAGGTGACCTCAAACTGGTCTATATAAAAGGCCTTCAATAAATATTGTTGCTCCGGTTGTGCATTGAGGGCAGATGTTTTTTCCGACATGAATTGCAGGATTTTACTCTCGGGATTGAGACCCAATGTGAATTCGCCTTCAGGAATGAGGACCATCCCTATTTGTTTCTGGGCTTCGCAAGAAACAAAGAGTATTGATAGGAGTGCAATCAGGAGTATTCTATTCAATTAATTGAGCAGGAGCTGGGATGTTTTTAGCCAAATGGGTGTCAGGGTTCAAAAATATGCTTGAACCTGGTTCCGTCAATATATATTCAATTGTAAGGCAAGCCGCTTCTTCACGTGTACACATCATGGAACGGCAGTCGTTCGATTGATTGGAACAATAGTAGTTTAAGATTCTCATTTTCATGAAGATGTCATCTTTTAATTGTAATGCATAAACATTTTTCTTGGATTCAATATTATGTGTCCGGGTACGATAATTGTACCAGCCCGCCAACTCTTTATTGATTAAATTGCCCAGCGAGCGGTGATCCTGGGCATAGCCTGTATTCGGAGCTGTTTTAACTTCATCAAAGTTTATGGGTCCCAGGTTTATGACTCCAGTTTTCCCGAGGGGATTGGTTTTTCCACCATTTGAAATGATTTTTGTCCGGCTGAACCCAAGGTCCCAGGAAAATTGGTTAAATTTGCTAGATTCTGATTCAGAAATTTTCTGAGTTTTCCCAGTAGAAAAATCTACTAGCGTCCAGGTATTCTTTTCTTTGGCATTAACTTTGATTATGGGATTATTCGTGCTGATCTTCTTTATTTTTTTGGGAGGAAGAGGAACAGTTTCAAAATCTCCTATATTTTCCTCCATAAAATTTAAGGTGGTATGGAACAGGAGAGTCGCCGCAAGGAGCATTAAAAATATGCGTGGTGTCGGGTTCATAAACTTATTTTAACATAGCCTCTTTTTGTCATTCCTGACAAATCCAGGGAATTATTTAGATAATCCCGTTTAACAATTTTTGTGAACATAAAAGGGCTATTTATAAGAATTACAATTAGTTGTGAAAAGCTTATCTTTTAATGAAATATGCTATATTGTATAATTATTTACAAGGGTTATGGGTTAAAAAAACAGACAATGGGTAAAGACAGACATTTTGGTTTCAAAAAAGCGCAAATAGAAAATTATTTAAGAGCGGAATTTAAGAAAAAATTTAAGAGTAACGGTAAAATTTCCCTCCGAAAAAGACAGAAGTTTATCAGTGAGGTGACTCAGAAAATCGCTAAACGATTTGGGAAAGATGTACTGGTGCTCATAGACTTCGCTCGCAATGGTTTTTGTTCTGTGGTTTCTCCGGCTGAAATAGAATCGACGGATAAAGGGAAGCTGATTAAATCCTTTTCTCACCCTCAGGTATTTTATACCTCCCACTGTGTTGAGCGTTTTAGTGAAAGGATGGGCTCTAAGGAAAATTGTGTTATTAAATTGGATGCTTTTTTCAACGATGCCCTGTCTACTTATGGTGAAAATGACGGCTTCCTGACTTGCCCTGATGGGGTGTTTGCTTTTGATTTGATTGAAGACCGCCTTATTGTAAAAACCTATATTAATTTTGATCTTTTATCAGATGATCAGATAAAGCAGTTTTATGGTTTAGGCATGATTTCAATGCTCCCTAAAGAATATGCTACTAAAGACATGTTCGGTACAGATTTTATTCTGGCTGACGAACATGAAGAATTTTTAAATAAATAGATATAAATCTACATCTGACCGCCGCAAATTGTTGTTACTTCATTTTCTTCTCCACCTGAGTTCTTAATAAACTCTGAGTATGATCCAATTATTCAATGTAATTAAAAATTATGGCAGTGGCAAGCCCGCACTGGATGACGTCTCTATCAAAATAGAAAAAGGGGAGTTTGTATTTTTAACGGGACCGAGTGGTGCTGGCAAGACCACGATTCTCAAAATACTTTTTGGTTGGGAACATTTTGAAGAAGGTCAGGTTTTAGTGCAAGGCATCAATGTGGGGAGGTTGGATCCTGGAAATATCCACACATTAAGGCGCTCAATGGGGGTAATTTTTCAAGATTATAAATTACTTCCGAATAAAACAGTGTTTGAAAATGTTGCATTTGCCCAGGAAGTAACAAACCGTGACCAAAAAAAAATTAAATTTAAAACATGGGAAGCCTTGAAAAATGTGGGGCTAACCCCCAAAAAAGATTCTTTCCCCCCCCAACTTTCCGGCGGTGAACAACAACGTGTTGCTATAGCCCGGGCGATGGTAAACACCCCTCCTATTATTCTGGCAGATGAGCCGACTGGAAACCTGGATCAGGAGATTTCGAACGAGATTTTAAAGCTTTTTGAAGAAATAAATCGCAATGGGGCAACTATTGTTTTTGCAACTCATAGTCAGGAAATACTCAAACCAGGAAAACATCGAGTGATAGTTTTAAATCGAGGGAAGGTTGTCTCATCGTGAATTCTGCCACTCAAACTCTGTTGACCAGTCTCAGAACAACGATTTCAAATATTCAAGCCAATAAACAAACCTTTCTGATTTCTGTCATGACCATTGCCATTTCAGTGGGTATTTTGGGACTTTTTCTAATAATATTTTTAAATTTGAATGCGCTTCTAACAAGTTGGAACCAGCATGTTCAACTGGTGGTTTATCTGAAAAATGATATTTCTTTTGCTGAGAAGAGTGACCTTCAAGATCTGTTTAAATCCAATTCAAAAATTCAATCTATGGAGGAAATAAATAAAGAAAAAGCCTGGGAAGAATTCAAATTAACTCAAAAAAATAGTGGAGGATTAGAATTGGACTTGGGATTTAATCCTTTGCCTGATTCTTACAGAATCCGCTTTAAACCCTCTGAAAACCGGTCATTGCATATCAGTGAATTTGCTGAACAGGTTCAGGGTAACCGGGGAGTTGAGTCGGTTGAGTATGGAAAAAAATGGATTGATCGTTTTGAAAAGTTTATGATTTTTTGCCAGGTTTTTCTTTTGGGAGTTGGTGTTTTATTGAGTTTAGGCTTGATCCTGATTATTTCTAATACCATTCGGCTATCTATATATTCCCGGCAAGAGGAAATTGAATTGATGTTGTTGATAGGGGCGACCCCAAGTTTTGTCAAAATCCCGTTCATGCTTGAGGGAATATTTCAGGGTTTGATCGGTTCGTTAGTTTCGCTGGGTTTTATGGGAGCTGTTTATAGTTATTTAAAAAACCAATTTCAACCTTCTATTGATTCCATTGCAAGAGGGATGGAGTTTCAGTTTATCTCGCAACCATTTTTGTTAATTCTTGTGGGTCTCAGTATGCTGATTGGTTTTGTCGCCAGTTATATTTCAACCTATCAATATATGCAGGTTCTTAACAAAAAATGATTTATAGATTTTTAATTCTGCCGACCTTTATTTTTATTGGCTTTGTTGTGGCTTTTTCCTCCACCTCATGGTCTGCCAGCAAAAGCTCTGCGCAAATTAAAGTGCTTTTGAAGGACGAGCAAAGAGAGTTGAAAATTTTAAAGAATAAAATCGCAAAACAGGATCAATTTATTTCTTCAGCAGGGAAAAAGGAAGGCCAGATTCTAGGAAAACTTAAGAAAATTGATAACCAGATTAAGTTGAAGGAAAGAGAACTTAAAATATATAAATGGAATTCTTTAATTAATAAAAAGAAAATTGCAAAACTTGAAAAAAATTTAAAAGGAAATAAGAACGAATTAGATAGGCAGAAAGTATCTTTGGGTAAACGCCTTCGCCATATTTATATGGAGGGTCCAGTTTTTCCTCTTAAAGTGGCATTCTCCTCTGAAGGAATAAACGATCTATTACAGCGCCTCAAATTTTTGGAATTGATTGCTGAATATGATGCAAGTTTGATGACAAATTTTGAAAATCGGCTAAATGATTCGAAGGTAGAAAAGCAATCACTACTTGCGGTGCGGGCCAAATTGGTTCGTCTGGAAAAAGATGCTTTGAGTAAACAGAGTGAATTCGAAAATGCCCGAAAGGGTAAAAAAAAGTTTTTAAAAAAGATCAAGAATAAAAAAAAGCTGGGAATTCAAAGCCGTAAAGAGCTTTTAAAAGCTTCCAGCAATCTAAATGATCTAATCCAAAAAATATTGGGTAAATTAGTGTCTGGGGCAGGGCTGGATATTACCGATAAAAAGGGCAGGTTGAACCTGCCTTTAAAGGGTAAGATTCTCAATAAGTTTGGAAGACAAAAAGATAAGCAATTCGACTCATTTATTGTCCATAATGGTATCAATATCAGATCGAAAACCGGGTCGTCTGTCCATGCAGTTTTTGATGGAAAAGTTCTTTATACCGGCGAACTGGATGGTTATGGAAACCTGGTTATTATTGGACATGGAAAGGATTACCACACTTTATATGGGCATTTGGACCGGATTAAGGTCAAGCAAAATCAGATCGTCCAGACTGGCAATATCATTGGTCTCAGTGGTGATACGGGGTCACTGATAGGAGAAACGCTTTATTTTGAAATGCGTAAAAATGGTAAACCTATTGAACCGGTTCGCTGGTTTAAGATGGCACGTCGGAAATAGGAAGTCATGTATTGAGTGCGTGGCTCTTCTAATTAATATATAATTAAGTTACAAAATTTCTTATCAAGGAGATAATACTTTGAAATTGTCATTGCTGAATAATCCAATTAAAACCGGATTGACTCGGTATCTGCTCGTCATTATGTTGCTGGGGTTACCTGTGCAGGCTCTTTATGCAGATGAAGCTACTGACGATCCCAAACCAGATACTTATAACAAGCTAAAGGTATTCTCCGAGATACTTTCTCTGATTGAATCAAATTATGTGGAACCTGTGGGAAGTGACACCATGATTGATGGTGCTATAAAGGGGATGGTTAAATCTCTTGATCCTCATACATCCTATTTACCCCCTACGTCCTACAAAGAAATGCAAGTGGAGACAACCGGAAAATTTGGTGGTTTGGGCATCGAAATTAGTATTCGGGATGGTGTTCTTACTGTTGTTTCACCAATTGATGATACTCCGGCTTTTAAAGTAGGAATAAAAGCAGGTGATAAAATTATTAAGATTGAAGATGAGTCTACCCTTGATATGACTCTTCAGGATGCGGTCTCCCGGTTAAGAGGGGAAACAGGTTCTCCGATCAATATCACCATTTATAGAGATTCTTTCAAAGCTCCAAAAGAATTTACTATTGTCAGAGCTATTATTAAAGTTCGGAGCGTTATCCATAAAAAATATAAGAAGGATATTGGTTACATCAAAATCCGTAGCTTTTCAAAAAATACCAGTTTGGACTTGGATAAAGCTCTGAATGAACTTGAGAAAAAGGAAATATCCAAGCTGATTCTGGACCTCAGGAACAACCCCGGGGGACTGTTGAATCAGGCCGTTGAAGTGACAGATCGGTTTTTGAATCGGGAAAATCTAATTGTTTACACCAAAGGACGCTCTGACGAACAGAATATGCGATTCACCAGCCATGATAAAGTGGCGGGTGTTTCATACCCATTGATTATTTTAGTTAATAGCGGAAGTGCCAGTGCCTCTGAAATTGTTGCGGGTGCCTTGCAAGATTTAAATCGTGCCATTATTTTAGGTACGCCAACTTTCGGAAAAGGGTCCGTCCAGACCATTATACCGCTGAGTGATGGATCTGCCTTAAGGTTGACCACAGCTAGATATTACACCCCCAGTGGTAGGGTGATTCAGGAAAATGGTATTGAGCCTGACATTATCATTGAGCGTGAAATTCCTGAAGAAGTAGAAGAAGATGATGAAAAAGAAAAGGAATCGGAAGAAAAAACCCGTCTGCGAAGGTTTTTGCGGGAAAAGGATTTGAAAAAACATTTGAAGGGAAAAAGTAGTATTGGTGATGTCGATGAGGAAGAGAGTGATGAAACATCGGCTAAGGAAGACACTGAAGAAGCCTTTCTCAATGAAGACCTGGTAAAGGACAATCAATTACAACATGCCGTTTCACTTCTTTCGGGTTGGGAGGTCATGAAGAAGGTGTTTAAGAATTTACAAATACCTATTGCCAACCCGGATAGTCGCGTCAGTATGCATTGATGCTTGTTTCTGTTTTTGATTATTGGAAATATGTTTATAGGTTTTAATCCCACCCATGCTTGTTCTAGGCTTAGAAACCTCCTGCGATGAAACTGCCGCCGCTGTCTTAAAAGATGGCGGTAATCTTTTATCTAATGTGATCAACGACCAAATAGGGGTTCACTCTAAGTATGGAGGAATTGTTCCTGAACTGGCGGGTCGGTCTCATATTGAACGCGTGCATCGAGTAATAGAGGAGGCTGTACAAATAGCCGGTGTCCAATTAAGAGACATTGACCTCATTGCAGTTACGATGGGGCCAGGCCTGATCGGTTCATTGCTGGTGGGTTTGAACACTGCCAAAGGCCTTTCTTATGGACTCAATACACCCATGATCGGCGTGAATCATTTGGAAGGCCATCTTTTCGCTATTTTTCTCCAGAAAAAAATAGAGTTTCCCTTCATCGCTTTGATTGTTTCTGGAGGACATACAGACCTTTATAGAGTAACTGGTTTTGGACATTATAAATTACTGGGGCGTACCCGGGATGATGCGGCAGGGGAGTCTTTTGATAAGGTAGGGAAAATGTTAGGACTTCCTTATCCGGGAGGACCAGCCATCGAAAAATTAGCGCGACAAGGAAATGGAAAGTTACATAAATTTCCCCGAGCCTATTTGGAGAAAGATTCGTTGGATTTTAGTTTCAGCGGACTTAAAACCTCGGTTCGCACTTTCTTGCAACGCAGGGAGCAGGACACTGGCATAACCTTGACGGATGAAGATGTCTCAGCAGGGTTTCAGGAAGCGGTAATTGATGTTCTGGTGGATAAGTTGATAAGCGCCTGTAAAAAAGAACGTCTAACAAGAATTGTCGTGACGGGTGGAGTCGCTTCAAATGGTGCCCTGCGTGAAGCGGTACAAAAAGCGGCTCAAGCCTACGAGTTTGAGGCTTCTTTCCCTGATCCAATTTTTTGTACCGATAATGCCGCCATGATAGCTTGTGCCGGTTATCATAAGTTTTCCCAAGATCCAAGCTTGTCAGCAAACCTAAGGAGCCTGGATGCCAAAGCAAATCTTGCGTTAGATAATTCTCCTTAAAAAGGACAGTGAAATGCGGGCTCTGGTTACAGGCGGCGGCGGATTTCTAGGTAGTGGAATTGCTAAATCTCTCCATGAAAAACAGCATGACGTTACGGTTATTGGCCGGAACCACTATTCCCATCTTCCAAAGGCCATAAAACAGTTTCAAGGAGATATCCGGGACTTAGATTTCCTGCGCAAAGTACATGTCGGAATGGATGCTGTTTTTCACACCGCGGCTTTTCCCGCTATTTGGGGACAGGCAGAAGAGTTTTATAGTATCAATGTCGATGGAACCCGCAACATCATAAAGGCCTGCCTGCTTACTGGTATTGCGAAACTTGTTTATACCAGTTCTCCTAGTGTTGTATTTGGAAGCACGAGCCTTGAAGGGGTAGATGAGTCCATTCCTTATCCAGACGACTATTTATGTGAGTACCCCCGAACTAAAGCAATTGCTGAAAAACTTGTAATAGAAGCTAATGGTCAGGATTTGTCAACAATATCCCTCAGGCCCCATTTAATATGGGGACCGGGTGACCCACATTTGATCCCTCGGCTATTGGCAAGAGCGGATAAAGGAAAATTAGTGCGTGTAGGCAATGGGGACAACAAGGTCGATATTATTTATATCGATAATGCTGTACACGCGCATCTTAAGGCTTGCGATTCTATTGGAATAGGTAAGGCATCTTCTGGCAAGGTATATTTTATCAGCGATGGAGATCCGGTAAATCTTTGGGATTGGATCAGTGAGTTGTTGGAAAAAACTAACCGCCCCTCAATTACTCGTAGTATTTCTTACCAAACTGCATCCTGTTTGGGGAAGATATTGGAAGGAATTTTCAAATTTGGAAATATCAAAAAAGAACCCCCTATGACACGATTCCTGGCTTCCCAGTTAGCAACCTCTCATTATTTCAATATTTCCAGGGCCAAAAATGATTTTGGATATGAGCCTGTTGTGAATAGAAAGGAAGGAATGAATCGCCTCATTCAGTCTCTATCTGATCCCCAAGGATGTTGATGCGGTGGGCCATACTTCCTGCTCCAAACCCATTGTCTATATTGACCACAGCTATTCCAGGTGAACAACTGTTCAACATGGTGAGAAGGGCGGAAACCCCTCCAAAAGATGTTCCATAGCCAATACTGGTAGGTACCGCTATGAGGGGTTTGTCCACTAAACCTCCGACTACACTGGCCAGGGCTCCTTCCATTCCTGCTACCACAATGACTACCCGAGCCTTACGGATCTGCTCAAGGTTATTAAATAGGCGGTGAATACCAGCAACGCCAACATCAAAATGAGTTTCTGTCTGGCTTCCTAATAATTCAGCGGTTATAGAAGCTTCTTCAGCGATGGGAATATCTGATGTTCCCGCAGTGATAATGCTTATCAGGCCCTTTTTTTTCCGGGACTTGTTTTTATCGATGACCAGAGTCTGTGCCATTTCATTGTAGCTGGCAGTTTTAGGCAGAGAAGGTTTTAGTTTGCGGAAACTATCTTTAGATAATTTGGTTGCAAGAATGGAATGCCCGGCACGATTCATACTCTGAATAATTTTCTTTATTTGGGCTACCGTTTTCCCCTGACAATAAATGACTTCGGGCATACCACTTCTAAGGTCACGATGATGGTCAACTTTGGCGAATTCGAGATTTTCATAAGGCAGGGTTTTAAGTTTTTTCAATGCCTGCTGGGGTGTAAATTTTTGCTTGTGCAAGTCCTCCAACAATTTTTTTAAATTCTGAGGATTCATTGCAGCCCTTTTATGCCCGCAAACTCGGAAGATATTTCTACTTTCATAAGATCTTCCAAGGCTTTCCCAGGGGATTTGTTTTCATAAAGCACCCGGTAGGTTTCTTCCATAATTGCCGCTTGAACATTGAATTTCTTTATCAGGGAGTAAGCTGATTTCACTGTCAAAACCCCTTCGGCTACCATTTTCATATTTTCTGTTATTTCTTTTAGAGATTTTCCTTTGCCGAGTTCGATTCCCAATTGCCGGTTTCGGCTCAAGTCACCGGTGCAGGTGAGAACAAGATCGCCCAAACCAGTTAGGCCATAGAATGTTTCGGGCCGGGCCCCAAGCTTTGTTCCAATTCGGCTGATCTCTACAAGCCCACGAGTAATCAGGGCGGCTCGGGTATTGAAACCCAAACCCAGACCGTCACAAATTCCTGTGGCGATAGCAATGACATTTTTCAAGGCTCCACCCAGTTCCACCCCTATCAAATCGGTGCTGGTGAAAACTTTCATTTTATCTGTACTGAAAAGCTCCTGAACCTGGCTGGCAGTTTCCTGAGTTTCAGCCGAAGCCACCAGAGCAGAAGGAACACCTGATGCAACCTCTTTGGCAAATGTTGGGCCGGAAATGGAAGCTATAGAATAATTAGTATGTAAAACATCTTGAAAAATTTGATGGGTGGTAAAAAGGGTATCATTCTCAATTCCCTTGCTGGCACAGATTAATAGACAATCTTTTTCTAAAAACGGTTTGATTTGGATTAAGGTCTGTCTAATTACATGGGTAGGAACTACCAGCATGATTAAGGTTTGTCCCGTTATGGCTGTTTGCAATGACGAGGTGGGCTGGATATTGACGGGCAAAGTGTGCCCGGGTAAAAACCACTTGTTTTCACCAGAATGGGTCAGGGTTTCACACAAGTCTTTTTCGTAGACCCAAAGAGAAATATGGCGGAATTTACCAGCCAAATGGATCGCTAATGCGGTGCCCCAACTACCCGCACCAATGATAGATATTGTTTCATGCATGTTTTGGCCTTTTGACTAAAAGATTCAGGCATTATAACGAATTCAAATAGCTATTGCTTGGGGTTTGCCTTTGTGATTAAATGATAACACCAACCTATAACATAATTTTACCGGTTATTTCTGAACATTTCTTCATTCAAGCAGGGTTTATCTCATGGCAAAACGTATTAAAGTCAGTAGAAAAGATTTATTGAAGGAGCCCGATCAGTTTTTATCCACATCCGAAAAAGCCATGGTTTATTATATGGATAATCGGGCTACTGTTCTGGGTGGCGTTGCTGTCGTCCTAATTAGTATTGCATCTTTTTTTGGATTTAAATATTTTAAGAAAACCCAGACGCTAGCAAACGAAGCCTTCTATTTCGAAATAGAGAAAATTGTTGATACCGCAAAAGATAGCAAACCTACTTCTGAAGTAGAATCAATCCTTAATAAAATTGGGGATGGCTTACAAAAAGAACGCGCTTCACTATTATTGGCTGACCTCTATTTCCAAAACCAAGAATATGATAAGGCCGATGCCCTTTATTCAACAGTAATGAATAGCTCTTCTGCCGGGCAGGTCAATTACCAATTGGCGCAGGTGGGGCTTGCCTACAACTATGAATCCAATAAGCAATACCAAAAGGCGATAGATTTGTTCAAATCGGTTATTGATGCAAATACCGATTTTCCCTTGTTCGAAGTATATTGGAGTCTCTCAAGGTGTTACGAGTTAAACAGCGACAGTTCTAACGCATTGCTGATTTTAAGGGAAATGCAGATTAAATTTGCTACGAATCCCCAGATGGAAAAAGTAGAGCTCCGCATTAAACAGCTTTCTGTCTAATAGCCTGACGGCTATTTATATGACGAAAATATCTAAAAATTTAGTAATCAATTTTTCACTTTTCCTGGTGCTACTGTTTTCCCCCCTCCCTCCAGATAGCCATGCTGTGCCTTTCATTGATCAGGAAGCCGAAATTGCTATGGGCAAAGGTGCCGACATACAAATTTCGCAACAATATGGAATTTATCAGGATAAGGAATTACAAATTTACGTTAACAAAATAGGGCAGAAACTTGTATCCCAGTTATCTGATAAAGTTTTTCCAAACTACTATTTTCGTATTGTCGACAGTTCTGAAATCAACGCTTTTGCTTTGCCGGGTGGCTATGTATATGTGACTCTGGGTTTGTTAGCCATGGTAAATAGTGAGGCAGAGCTGGCTGGGGTGTTAGGCCATGAAATTGGACATATAATTTTTCATCATGGTGCCAAACAAATGGTGCGTAGTATCGGTTCACAGGTGTTAGCCTTGGGTGGGGCGATCGCAAGCCCAAAAAATGCAGGTCAATGGCTTGTTGTCAGTAGTGCCATGTCTCAACAAATCCTACTGGGATATGGTCGGGAAGCAGAAATTGAGTCGGATCAACATGGAATTTTGAATAGCAAGGAAGCGGGATACAGTCCCTTTGGGATGTCCAGTTTTTTAAAAAGCCTGAGGCGTAAGGAAATCATGTCAGGACAGTCGTATCATGCCTTTCAAGCATCCCACCCAGATACTCGTGATCGAATTGTTAAGGCCCACCTTATGGCCGGACGCATGACTCATGCTTCGGAAAACGAAAATAGTTATCGTGATAGATATTTAAATAAAATCCGTGGTTTAAAATATGAAGGGCAAAAGCACGCTGGAGATAAAAAGCGTTACAACCCTCAATATATCGATTTTTACGAGGTTCAGGATGGGGATACTTTCCAGAGTATTGCGGCAAAGGAGTTGGGGGATAAGAGAAAAGATCTGGATATTTCTGTTCTAAATGGACGTAAGGAATCCAGCCAACCCAAGCCCGGTGACTTATTAAAGATAGTACGAAATGGTGAATTCAAAAAAAATAAAATCCTGCAACTCAATCCAAGTTTTGGCAGTAACTCTGCTCTGGATCTGCCTGCGGCGCGTTTAGGCAAGTATTAGCAGGTTTGTTTTGGAAGACTTCCTCCTCAGTAAGGCGCATACGGTTCACCTCAAGCCTGAAGGTGAAATCTGCAATCGACTCAAACAGGGAACTCGTGTAAAGACGGTCAAAAGAAAAGGTGACTGGGTTCACATCACTTGGCGTAGCGGTAAAAAGAAGGGATGGATACATTATCCAACTCCTGCACCGCTATAAGCACGCAAATAAAAACCCCCTGACGGTTCAACCGTCAGAGGGTTTACTTGCCTAACTAAACCTTACTTTTGTGAACCTACGAAGTTGAGAGCAGACCCCGCCTTA
Source organism: Nitrospina sp. (assembly GCA_018664975.1). Lineage (GTDB taxonomy): Bacteria > Nitrospinota > Nitrospinia > Nitrospinales > VA-1 > LS-NOB. Next base: position 31,071 of record JABIXH010000296.1, read on the forward strand.
AACCAATTTATCTCGTTATCGTTGAGAGTATGATTGACTTGAAAGGATTCGGTGGACCCATCTTCGTGTTTGACATTAAGGGTGATTGCTTTACCCGGTGCCAACTGATCCAGACCTGCAAAACTGATTCGATCTTTGGCCTGAATCTTATCGTAGTCGGCCTTATCCGCAAACGTGAAGGGCAGGACGGCCTGCTTCTTCAGGTTGGCCTCAAAAATACGTGCATAGGAATTGGCGACAAAAGCCATGCATCCCATATGACGGGGTTCCATTGCCGCATGTTCTCGACTTGAACCTTCGCCCACATTTTCCCCGGCAAACGCAACCCAACCTAATCCGGAATCCTTCAGGTTGCGGGCAATTTTATTGAGTTCCTGATTTTCTTCTCCCGTCACAGGGTTGTTTCCATTTCCGGTTTCTGGATGAAAAGCGTTGGTCGCGCCCAGGAACATATTGTTACTGATATTGTCTAGATGTCCACGGAACTTGAGCCATGGACCTGCCTGTGAGATATGGTCCGTGGTACATTTTCCACTGGCTTTGAATAAAACCGGTAGATCTTGATAGTCGGCAACCGGATCCTGTTTTGGAAACGGATCCAGAAAAGAAAGTCGTTCACTGGTGGGGCTTATTACAACTTCCCCTGACATGGTTGGAGATTCAAAACCTGCATCTTGAGGGGTATAACCGTTAGGCGGAAGGACTTCTCCCTCAGGCGGTTGGAATTTGAAGTCATTACCATCCTTATCCTTTAAGGTGTCGGTCAGAGGATTAAACTTCATGGATCCCCCAAACGCCATCGCCACAACCAGTTCTGGACTACTGATGAATCCTAATGTCTCCGGGTTGCCATCGTTTCGTTTGGCGAAGTTACGATTGTAAGAAGTGAGGATACTATTTTTATCCCCTTTTTTCATGTCATCGCGTTTCCACTGTCCGATACAGGGACCGCAGGCATTAGCCAGAACGGTACCGCCCACATCTTCAAATTCCTGAAGAATGCCATCACGCTTGATGGTCTGATAAATCGTTTCGGAGCCTGGAGTTACCATCAGATTGGACTGAGTCTTAATGCCAGCCGCTTTCGCCTGTCGAACCAGGCTGACCGAACGTGTCATATCTTCATAACTGGAGTTGGTGCAGGAACCGATCAATGCGGCAGAAAGTTTTTCCGGATAATCTTTTTCATCCACTTCTGCGCTCATTGCAGACACTGGTCGACCGAGATCCGGGGTATGCGGTCCAACAATATGTGGCTCAAGGCTGTTCAGGTCAATTTCATAATATTCATCGTAGTATTTTTTCGGGTCCGCTTCCACAGAGGCATCAGACCTCAAATCGTCCGCATATTGTTTGCAAAGATCGGCAATGGGTCCACGGTCGGTTGCGCGCAGATACGGATCCATCATCTCGTCGTAACCAAAGGTAGAAGTCGTTGCACCAATTTCTGCTCCCATATTGGTGATGGTGCCTTTACCGGTCGCACTCATGCTACGTGCTCCTTCACCAAAATATTCGACAATCTTTCCTGTTCCACCCTTAACTGTTAGCATGGTGGCAACCTTAAGGATGACATCCTTGGATGCTGTCCAACCACTCAGTTTGCCTGTCAATTTAATACCTACCAGTTTAGGCATTTTAGTCATAAAAGGTTGGTTGGTCATTACATCGACCGCATCTGCACCGCCTACACCAATAGCGATGGTGCCCATTCCGCCCGCGTTGGGGGTGTGGGAGTCGGTACCAATCATCATGGTTCCAGGACAGGCATAGTTCTCATAAACCACTTGATGAATGATTCCAGATCCTGGCTTCCAGAAGCCCATGCCATATTTCATTGCGGCAGAACGCAGGAAGTCATACACTTCCTTATTTGTTTCCTCTGCGGCTTTAAGGTCTGCCATAGCACCGGTATAGGCCTGGATCAAATGATCACAGTGGACAGTGGTGGGCGCAGCTACCTTAGCCATGCCTGCAGACATAAACTGAAGGATAGCCATCTGAGCGGTGGCGTCCTGCATGGCCACCCGATCAGGATTAAGAAAAATATTGGAAACGCCACGCTCTAGCTTAGAATAGTCCGTGCTGGGATCCATATGGGTAAAAAGAATTTTTTCAACAATGGTCAGATCTCGGCCCAGATTTTTACGGGCGGCATCACAAATACTTGCGTAGGATTTAAACAGCTTTTCAATTGGAGCTAATTCCATTAACATTAGACTTCACCTTAGTTTTAAATGGGGTTTCAAATAAAAGGCCCGGCAATCCATACCCGGCCAAAATTTCAAATACACTAATATAATAATTGCCATGAGTTATCCCGGTTTTTAAAGGGATGGCAAATTGCAAAGCAAACAATCAAATCATTCGAGCCACTTTTAATTTACACAGACCACTTTTCGAGGCGGATATTTTGGCATGAATCTTAACGGATTTCAATGTTTTTCAAAATTAGTTTTTAAGGGCTTTTGCTTCTAAAAGTATTGTTATTTTAGGGTTTACCTTATATTTATTCAGGGCTAATATTATGTCTTCAGTTTTCGATTCTCAGGCTTTTAATGCCAATCTCTTTTTTCCTAGAGGTGATACAGGGTCCACTCCGGATAATTGCGATGAAATTCAGGTAAAAGTTGCACCGGAAACATCTATCCATGTACGTCGGCATCCATCCTCCGAAGCACGATTCAGTTTATTATTTTTTCATGGTAATGGAGAGATTGTATCGGACTACGATAATTTCGCGGAAATTTTTAATTCAATGGGGGCTGAATTGGTCATTGCTGATTTTCGTGGTTATGGAAGGAGTACAGGGTCCCCCACTCTCAGGGCTAGCCTTGAAGACGCGCACAAAATTTATGATGAACTTAAATCAAATGGTAAGTTAAAAGAAAAAGTCTGTATTATGGGCCGTTCTCTTGGCAGTGCGCCGACTCTGGAGCTTTGCGCCAAACGTTCTGATGTCGCAGGATGTGTTCTAGAAAGCGGTTATGCAGACCCCATTCCACTGGTAGAAAGGCGCGGATTGAAAATTGATAAAACCACGCCTGATGAAGATGAGGTTTTTAATAACAGCCAGAAGATTCGTTCAGTAAAATGCCCACTTCTTATCATGCATGGCTCCGACGATTTTTTGATATCACCCCATGAAGCCAAGTTGAATTATGATAATGCCGGGTCTAAATTAAAACATCTTGAAATATTGGAAGGGGTAGGGCACAACGATATGATGATGAACCCTTCCTATTTTTCTACCTTAAAACAGTTTTTTGATTCTTTGTGACAGGGAGTTTATTTTGAAAAAATTTTATAATATTGAAGGTTTGATTCGGAGCGGATTTAAATTAAGCCGTGACTATGAAACCCTCGATTTTACTTTTGCCAAATTCGGTGATGATGCAGTGCGAGAAATGGTTAAATCGCGCTCCATTAAACAGGTACGCAGACTGACCATCAATGGAAAAAAGTTGACCGCAGTATCGGCGCAGGCATTGGCGGGTTCTGACAAGCTACCTAATCTGGAATCCTTGAAATTGTATAAAAACAAAATAGGGGATGAAGGAGTAAAATATATAGCCGAATCTGATCGACTTCCAAATCTCAAATCCCTGCGATTAGCTTGGAATGAGATAGGTCCCGAAGGAGTTCGTAATCTGGCTGAATCCACTCACTTGGGAAACTTGACTTCCCTGACACTATCAGAAAATCAAATCGGTGATGAAGGGTTGAAATATCTGGCTGAATCCAAATCCCTGAGCAGTCTGGAGATTATTGATCTCAGGAAAAACCAGATTACCGATGCCGGAGCCGTTGCATTGTCTAAAAGTAAAAGCCTGCCTAAACTGCAATCCATCGACCTTACTGATAACGCATTAACGGTGAAAGGAAAGGATGCCCTGGCCGAGTTTAAAGTTTTTAATCTTATTCGCGCACGACTCAGTGAAGATGGCAACAAACTGGATCTCAGTAATCTGGGTATTGGAGATGTTGAGTGCAAGTGTATTGCTGAATGCGAAGATTTGATGGACTTGACCCATCTATATCTGGAACTGAATAAAATCACAGAGAAAGGCATTGCTCACCTTGCAAGCAGTGAATATTTGAAAAATGTTACCCTTCTTTCTCTCGATCGCAACAAAATTGGAGATGAGGGTTTTATTCATATCATTAAGTCAGAAACCTTGCAGAATATTCAGGTGCTGATGGTCGAAAATGCTGGCATTACAGACGAAGGCATCAATGTAATTTGTGAAGAAGAATGCATGAAAAATCTGCTCCGCTTGTATATTGAAGAAAACGATACCACTGAAGAGGGGCTGGAGCTACTGGCCGAGCCGGAGCATTTGCAACAACTTGAATACCCAGAATTTGACCGCGAAGAAGAAATAGAAGAAGAGGAAGAGGACGAAGAAGAATTCGAAGATGTCGAAGACATCGAGGAAATTGAGGAAGAAGAAGACCTCGATGATGATACAGAATATGAAAATCAATAGCTTCAGGTGAGAGACCTGTATTTGTCAAATACCCCCCTCCGGTTTTGAAGATATTTTCCTCAAAAACAAGAATAATCCGAATAAAAACTCAAAAAACTAATCTTAACTATAGTGGTATAATAGATTTCATCAAATAGAATCATCCAAATAAATCGGCATTAAAGCATCCTCTTGAGGAGAATTTCGATGTATGGTCGATTCTTGATTTATTTGTTCTCTTTTTTAACTCTCCTTTTTACTTCTGAACCTTCTTGGGCGGAAAAAAGCCAGGAAATCGAAATCATTGTGGACGGTTCCGGCAGTATGGCTGGAAAAATGGAAGGTTCCACTAAGCTTGCCATCGCCAAGCAATCCCTCGCTAAAATTGTCAACGAAATACCCCCGGGTTCCCAAGTCGCTCTCAGGGTCTATGGTCAGAATTTCTCTGTCGATGAAAAAGAACAGAGCTGTCAGGATTCTGAATTAATTTATCCCATGGGGCCAATCGATAGCGAAGTTCTTACTCAAAAAATCCAATCGATAAAAGCTAAAGCTTACACCCCAATTGCGTTCAGCCTTGCCGAAGCTGGGAAAGATTTCTTAGCCAAGGACAACAGGTTTATTATGCTGGTTAGTGATGGTATAGAGACATGTGGTGGGGATCCATGCCAGGTGGCCAGGGATATTCAGACTACGGGAGCTCCTCTTGTTATTCATAGCATAGGGTTCGATGTTGATGAAAAAGCCCGAGAGCAGTTAGTTTGTATTGCAGAAGTTTCTGGAGGGAAATATTTTGACGCAAAAGACGCAAAGGGCCTTTTCACATCCCTCCAAACGATTGCCAAACAGGAATTGAAACCGGTGGAACCTATGACTCAGGCCGAACTGCCTCTTGAGGAACCCCAAAACGAGGAGCCTAAATTTTTGGCGCCTCCCAAAAAGACACGTTTCGGTGAATGGATTCGCGGAGGGCGCTATTATGAGGATGCGATCCCGCTCAAACCCGGAAAATACCGTATTGATCATGATTTGCGGCAGGGGGAATATGATTACTTCAAAATCAGCCTTAACAATGGGCAAAAGCTTCGCATTCAATATACCACTCAGGACGAAGGAAGTGGTTGTGCTGGTGCGGCGATACATTCCAAGGATCGTCTCAAATTGTTAAGCAATTATATTGTTTATAAAAGCTCGACCGGAGAAACAGATCTGGAGGTGTTTGATTTGGAAAAGGCTCCCGTAGAATTCTATGTGCTTATCGGGAGTACCTGTCAGGGCGTTCAAAGTAAAGATACTATGTTGGATATTTTTATAGAAGACCGTTTTGATGGCGGGAGTGGTCAGGAGGCAGGCCCCAAACTGAAAAAACCGTTACCTATTAAACCAGGGAAACATGAAGAGAACTGGTTACAGCTCAAGTCTGATGTAGACACTTTTGTAGTCACGGGTAAGCCTGGCAAGGAATTGCACGTGAAGGTTTTACCAGAAAGTGAAATCGCTACATTAAAATTCTCTCTCTACAATGAAGACCGGGAAAGATTGCTTTATGCTCAGGCCAAAAATAATGGTGCGGTAGTAAAAGGTAAGGTCTTGGTGAGTGAGGACTATCCGGAAATTTATATTCAAGTTTCTGGTTTTAACGCTACAAAATATAGTTTAAAAATTCAAAGTCGGGAACCAAAGAAGTGATTTGGGAAAGGTTAACAGGATGAAGCTATTAAATTGCTTACTTGCTTTTTGGTTGATTTCAGGATGCATTACACCTCCTCTTTTGGCACAAGAAAGTTCGGGATTATCTCCTCAAACAAAGCCTGTTGTCATGATAATGATCAATGAGCAAATCTGGGTCGAAAATCAGGTTATTTATGACTATTACGGCAACTTGTCTAAAGTAATGAATATATGGACTAGCGTTTCCCAGGCGGATACCACATTTACAAGTGCATTTCTTGAAAAGGGGTTCAAAGTGATAGGTAGCGGGGTACCAAATACCACCAAAGGAAAGGTGAGTCGGGACGATATGTTGAAAGCCATGGAAGGAGATGACCTGACCTCTACTTATCTGGGGAATTATTTAAAGGCAGATCTGGTTATCGTGGGTCAGGTGGTGGCACGCGGTGTGACGCCATTGAGTAATTCTAGACAAAAATCTGCACGGGCCAACCTTAATGTAAGAGCTGTGCGAGTGGATACAGGTGAAATAATTGCTGTAGCTAGTGGGCAAGGCACTGCGGCGGCCATTGATGAAATAAGTGCCGGAGTAGACGCCATTAAGAGGGCCACTAAAGTTACTGCGGAGAAACTCGTTAGTACGATAATTGATAAAGTTCCATGAATAAACTTTGTATATCCTGGTTGAACTTTTGAAATCTATTTTTGAGGAGCGGTATCGTGAAAAAACCGGCTAAAAAAACTCAATTAATTCTCGCTTTAACACTGGTATCTTCCTTTTTGTGGATACCAGTATCTTATTCCGAAGAATTCAAAAAAACCATTGCTGTATCCAGATTTGATGTTCGGGTGGGAAAGTCAACCCTTGGAGAAGGAATGTCGGACATGCTGGCCGATTCGCTTATTCAAAGCGGAAGTTTTGTGGTACTGGAGCGTCAGACACTGGAGGACATCATCACCGAGCAGGATCTTGCTGCAAGCGGTAGAGCCGCAGTATCGAAATCTGCTCAGACTGGCAAATTAATTCCCTCCCAGATCTTGATCAAGGGAACGGTCACCGAATTCGATGAAAAAACCGAAAGCAGTGGCACCGGGATTGGATTTGGTGGGTTCAACATTGGTTCCAGTTCCACTGCGGCTCATGTGGCGGTTATTTTAAGAATTATCGATACTACTTCGGCAGAGGTTCTCGACTCCATCAGGGTGGAAGGCAAGGCAGAAGGAAGTGGGCTCAAGTTGGGAGGTTCCATTGCAGGTATTAGTTTGGGGACGGAAGGTTTTTCAAAGACGCCGTTAGGAAAAGCTACTCAGATTGCTATTGACAACGCAGTAGAAAAAATTGTTGCTCGTTTGCAAACGATTCCCTTTTCCGGAAAAATCATCAAGGTTTCGGGAGACACCATTTATACCAATCTGGGAGGGAGAAATGGTGTGTCGGTGGGGGATCTTTTTAATGTTTACAATCCCGGCGAGTCATTGATTGACCCTGACACGGGAGAAAACCTGGGTTCCGAAAAAACCAAAACCGGGTCCTTAAAAATCAATTCGGTTCAGGAAAAATTTTCCAAAGCCAGCGCAGAAACAGGAGAACTTTTTGAAAAAGGATTTCAACTGACAGAATAAAAGGAGTATGTCATGAAACATGCTTGGAGATATTTTTCACTCCTATTGCTACTGATTTTTTCTTTTTCCGGTTGCGCCTCGATGAATGAGCCTCTGGATTCTGCCAATGAGAGTGCCGAGGAAATAGGAAAACCTGTGGGGAAAATTATGAAGATACCCGGATCGGCTACAAAAGGAGCCGCTGAAGGCATGCATACAAAAGAGAACGACCCTAATAATCCTTATGACAGATAGCTGAAAAAAAAACTAACTATTCCAAAAAATAGCTGGTTGATTGTGAAATAGGGGATCGTTTATAAAGCCCCTGGAAGGATTTTTGAACGCATGCAAGCCAGATTTTCATTTCATTTTCTTTTATATAAAACATCCCAAAGTTTGCTCCATCGCCTGCCATTAAACATTCATAGCCGGAAGAAACCGATCCTTTGGAGTAGCTTTTTAATTCTATCCGTTATCCTTTTTACCCCCTTCCTAGATCGTTCTGCTCATGCCGATATCAGGGCGGATATTAAAATGGCGCGGGAAGCGGTGGCCACTGCGGAAAAGAATTTAAATGCCGCAGAGCGGAGGATAATTTCTTTTGCCAATGGAGAATTAACTTCTGCAAGAAATAGGTTTCGGGAAGCAGAGGAGAATTGGAAGAAATTCCGCAGAAAAATAAATGAAAAGGAACTTCAACTAAAAATAGAGTCTGAAAAAAATCGACTGGATCTGGAAAATGTATTTAAGCAAAAGAAAAAGTTTTCAAGCAAGTCAGAAACTTTTAGGAAATTGGAGAAAGAAATAAGGCGTTTGATTGGGGAAGCGGAAAATATAACCGCAAGAAAAAAGAAATTAGTCGATGTTGAGATAAAAAACGATCTGACTATTTTTAACGAGTATGTTGCGGCAGATTCTGACCTGTCCGCAGTAGCGTCTGATTTCAGAGAGGTCATAAAGGCTCGGGAAAGAGTTTTTTCACTTTTGACCCGCGTAAAGGATAATCTGTTTCAACTCAGAAAAGATGCTCCAAGCCTGCTGGAATATGAGGCCCCTCCGTTTTTGAAAACTGTCGAAGCTGTTAAGGACGAAATCCAATTTTATTATCATCAATGGGTGCCGATCGAAGTTGAAGAATTAGAAAAAGAAATTAGTGTCGTCCAGAATTTATTGTCTCAAAATATCTCAAATCGAGACGAACTTTTTTCCCAAAAAAAGGAAGCATTTAACAAATATTTTGAAGCTGGAATTTTATTAAGAGGTACTGAGAAAAACCTGATTAATGTAGTGGAAAGTATTTTCTGGTATGACCTTTGGCTGGATTTTTCTGATAAGACCATGGATATTATTTTGGATGCTCGAAAGGTTGGGCCGGCGGCTGCTATCATAAGTGCTGCTGGAGGAGAGCTTTTGGACCTTGGTATTAGTACCATCTTCCCCGGCGAAAAATCTCAATTGTATGACATTTCTGAATTTACGAGTTGGCAGATAAAAAAGCCAGCAGGTAAAAATCAGCAGTCTCTTGGGAAAGTAGCCTGGGATACTTCTAAGGATCTTTTAAATAGTAAGGGGAAGGGGGTTGTCAAAGGAGTAATTACAGAATTTATCGAAGGAATCAGCCCCAGCGAGAAACTATTGAATACAAATATCCTGGAATTACATTCAGCGGTATTGGAAGAAGTCTGGCCTCAAGCCAAAGCAACTGAAGGTTTTTTAGATAGGTTAAACGATGCTAATAAATTAAAAGATATTTCAGGCTTCACCAAAAAAGGGGCTCTGAGTTTTGGGACAAATTTCATAAAAAAGAAAAATATCGATTTTGCTAAAGAAGAAATGAAAAAAGTTATTGTTAATTCGCATCCTGACTTTTTGGAATACCTTGATAAAAGGGCGACCTTTGTTTTCACAGGCATGCAAAACCGGTATTTCGCCAATCAACTAGATGTGGTAAACGTCGAGATTACAGCTCTTGATGAAGTTTTGAACGACCTTCTTGATGAACTGGATGGAAAACGATTTAAGAGAAACCTAGACGAAGACAAATTTGCTAGGAATATCGATAAGGAATCGGTCAACCTAACCCTGACTTTTAGTTCAGACATTGATGATGTCAAAGTTGCGGTTGATGGAAGGCGCCTTAAAGGTTCTGTTGCAGGAAATATATGGACAGGTTCATTGAATAACACAATAGCCTTAGATGCTAACCTATCAATCTTTGGCGTAGATAAAGTTTCACGAAAACAGCTGGATGGGGATCCTGAAACAATTGCCCGGTTAGATTTGAGTTCAGATGAAAACTCTGAGTTCATAGGCTATGAAGAAAGAAGCGATATTACTCACACTCTGAATTTTGGGGAACCAGATACGCAAGAGTTAGCTGGATCAGGCGAATGCATAGATAGTATCACCTTTAAGAAGACGGTTAGGGCTATTGGTGATGCAGGTTTCGAATCCGTTGACGTTGATCCCTCTCAGAGAGCGCCTGATCCTCCTCCCTTGAATCATCATTATAGCCAACCCCACCGCATAGGTTCTCCGTTTACCCTGCACGGATGGGGATACAATCTTGCGCTCAATTATTATTACTTCGATCTCGCAAACGATGCCCTATTGTATGAGCCTAATGTTTGGAAGGAAGGGCATAGCGGTGTTGTGGATGTGGAGCGTCTCTCTACCAGGGATTCATCCCAGTTTCCGGGACTGAAAGTGGTCTCGTTTAAAAAAAGGCCCTGCCTCTGTATTAAGACGATGGAGTTAAGAAATTTCGTCAGGAATAAAGACGAAAATGAGATTCCCGTAAAGGTGCGACTTAAAAAGGATTCTGAGGGAATAGCATTAGATGAAAGACAGAGTTTCAGATTCCGGGGTGCGGCCAAATGTCTGAAACTTTCCTCCAGCGGGAAAAATCTTAAGGATGAAGATGCGGAAACTGGTGAAATTTGTGGCAAAGACTTGTATAGACCTCGGTATAAAAACTTGTCGGGTTTATCCATTGGCAAATATAGTTTGGGAGATTGTTCTACCGGGCCGAATACCTATTCATTACAACTTTTAGAAGAGCCGGTTTTTAAAGAAAGAATCGATATC
>JABIXH010000303.1 GCA_018664975.1 Nitrospina sp.
CATAGCCTCACTTTGATGTCTGGTGTCTTGAATAATATTGCTGTTAACCCCTATTTAATCGATGCCATTATTGGATTTTCTGTAGTCTATAAGGGGTTTGACAATCTAGGAGGTTTTCAACGGTTATTTCGCTGCCAGCCTAATACAAAACTTGCCGTTCTAATTTTTGGGTTGTTCCACGGTTTTGGCTTGGCTACTAAACTGCAAGAATTTCAAATCCCAAATGATGGTTTACTTGAAAACCTAATTGCCTTCAATGTTGGTGTAGAACTCGGTCAATTTTTTGCGCTGACGGTAGTTCTCATTGCAATTAGTTTTTGGCGTAGGCATAGGAGCTTTTTACAATTCTCAACCGTAGCCAATTCGCTATTGATGAGCGGTGGCATGATGCTAGTCGCTTACCAACTCACTGGTTACTTTTCGCATAACATAGGATAATAATATGACTGAATTAGAACATACGGGCAAAGCACAACATGAATTGGATCATACTGTCCAATCAAAAGAAACGCTATTAAAGGCAACGGCCTTTGCGGCACTATTGGCAGTGATTGTTTTTTTCGTAGCAATATTACCAGCTGAGTTTGGGACTGATCCAACAGGCCTCGGTAAATTGATGCGGTTAACTCAATTATCGGGCCAGACCTCGACCGCCCAAGCTGCAACTACTCAAGTTGATACAACTAAACAGACGAAATCCGACCAAAAGGATAGTGTGGATATTGTTATTCCGACGAGGAAAGGTCTGGAATATAAGTTTTATATGTCAAGAGGTGATGCCATGCGATACGGCTGGTCAACAAAGGGTGGTGAATTGCTCTTTTTTGATTTTCATGGAGAACCTCAAGGCGATACAACAGGTTATTTTGAAAGTTACACCGTTAGTACCGCTAATAACGTACGTGGTTCTTTCACTGCTACGTTTGATGGCTCCCATGGGTGGTACTGGAAGAATAAGGGGCAATTTGACATTGTAGTGACGCTACAAACTGAGGGGAATTACAAGATTATTGGTATTAAGTAATTCAGGAAAGTTAAAGGTTTTAATACATGTCGTCAAATGAATCAGGAGCAAAGCTAGAAATTGGCTAGAGATGTATTAGTGAGAAGCCAGCTTTTACTACTTCTCAGCAAGTCTGTTTTTTACTCTTCATGATAAAGTCTGCTTTGGGCCGGAAGCAGACCCAAACCCAGCTAGCCTGATATTATCCGAATTGGACAACTGGGCAAAAAACAGAAAAGACTAAACGAACCATTGCTATTTGCCTCTGGCGGTTCGCCGCTTGATCATGCCTGGTAATCGAATTGAACAACGGGCTGGTAATGATCCATTTGTTTTTTTATGATCCCTACTAGCTCCTTAAGACGAGACTGGGTTTCAGCTTCAAACCTAAGTACCAGTACGGGCTGAGTGTTGGAGGCGCGAATCAAAGCCCAACCATCGTTAAAATTGATCCTCACACCATCAATGTCAATGACTTCATATTGCTTTCTGAAAAATTCGGTTAACTCACTTACGATTTCAAACTTTTTATCATCGGGGCAGTCGATGCGGATCTCTGGCGTGTAGGCAGTTACAGGGAGATCAGCAAGCATTTCAGAAACTTTTTGGTTAGACTGCGCGACAATTTGCAATATTCGACCTGCGGCAAAAATGGCATCATCGAATCCCAAATAATTATCGGCGAAACAGACATGGCCGCTCATTTCCCCGGCAAGGAGTGCGCCGGTTTCTTTCATTTTCTTTTTGATCAGGGAATGGCCTGCCGGAGCCATGACCGGGACCCCGCCATGTTTTTCGATATCCTGATACAGGTTCTGAGAACATTTAACTTCTCCCACAATCGTAGCACCGGGGTTTCTCGATAGAATATCTCTTGCGAAAATAGTCAATAGCTGATCGCCCCATAAGATATTGCCCTTTTCATCCACCAGACCAATACGATCTGCATCCCCGTCAAATCCGATACCCAACTCTGCATTTTCGTCACGGACTTTTTGGATCAATCCTTCCAGGTTTTTCTCTACAGTCGGGTCCGGGTGATGATTGGGAAAAGTTCCATCCGGTTCGCAAAAAATTTCTATGGGGTCCTGGCCGAGTTTTCTCAGGAGTTCCGGTCCCACTATTCCGAAGCATCCGTTGCCCCCATCTACAACCACTTTTACTTTTCGGGATATATTCAGGATGGAGCAAATATGATCCATATAGGATTCCAGAATACTTGTTTGTTCAATTTTCCCTGACCCGGTTTCAAAATCTTTGGCATAGATCAAGCCTTTTAACTCCTGGATTTTTTCTCCATATAAACTGTTTTGACCCTGGCTGATTTTGAATCCATTGAACTCCGGAGGATTGTGGCTACCAGTGATCATCACTCCGCCATCTGCCTTTAGATGATGGAGGGCAAAATAGGAAACGGGTGTGGGGACTTTCCCTATGTCTATTACATCGCAACCTGTAGAGGTCAGGGCTTTGGACAAAATATCGCGGAATTCTATTGAGCTGGAACGAATGTCCCATCCCATTACCAGAGACTTGCCTCCCTGACGTTTCATATACGTACCGATAGCCTGACCGATATATTGAACCGTTTCGGGCGTGAGGTCGGGGCCGACTAAACCGCGAATATCATATTCACGAAAAATTTGAGGATTTATATCAGTGGTCATAGTAAATACGGTTTGTTTTTAAAAGTTATCAATGAAACCTGCAAAAAATTACACAGGAAAATTATCTTCAGGTTCTGAGAATACTGCGACTCTTCTGAAAACGCAAGTCAGGCTGACTGGAGTTTCAGGAGGCAGGTTCGGTTGCGTTTTCTTCCTCGTTTTTTTTATGGGCCAGAGTGCTGGTGACTTCGAAAGTTTTTCCGTCCCTGAAGATGGTTAATTGAATTTCCTGTCCTGGCATGAGAGCCAGTAGTTTGCGGCGAAAGATGGCTAGATTGGTGATTGGTTCTTGATTGAGTCCGGTGATGATGTCATTAATTTGTAGCTTGGCTTGGTCCGCCGGGCTGTCTTTTTCCAGACCTTTAATAATCATTCCCAGTGATTCGGGGTAATTTAGCTCCAGGGCTTCTTCAACGGTGAGAGGGGTTGCATGGGCTCCAAACCATCCTCTTTCTGTTTTGCCGATGATCAACATACCCATGACATCCTTTACGGTATTGATGGGAATTGCGAATCCGATCAATTGCGCCTGTTCAACAATAGCCGTATTGATTCCTACCACTTCTCCATAAAGGTTGATGAGGGGACCTCCACTACTGCCTGGGTTTATGGCTGAGTCGGTTTGTAGAAAGTTTACGTAGCGGTCCCCAGCGTGGGGAGACACCCTTTCTTTGGCACTGATTAGTCCAGAGGTTACGGAATGCTGGAAGCCTAGTGGATTACCCATTGCCAGAACCACCTCTCCCATTGCCAGCTTGTCAGAATCTCCGAAGGGCAGAACGGTAGGAACGAAGTCAGGCTCAATTTTAATCAGGGCGGTATCCGTCAGGCGGTCTATTCCTATGATTTTTGCGGGATATTCTTTTTTCCCCTCTGACAGAACAACACGAATATTTACTGAATTTGAAATCACATGAGCATTAGTGAGGATGTAGCCCTCGCGATTGATCAGGAAACCCGAACCCAGGCTGAATCCTTCTGACTTAAAAGGAATAGGAACCTGAAAGGGAACGATATCCAGAATGCTGGAAACAATGGGAATCCTCATCGGTAAAAGATCGTTGGGAGAAATACCAAATTTGGTGTCACGCTCTTCAATCCGAATCGTGTAAATATTTACTACCGCTTGTTTCACCCTACTGGTGATACGGGAAAAGGTATGGTTATCCAACGGAACCGGTTCGCGATCATCCGATGAATCGCCATGATCCCAGAACTTATCCAGATTAATATCCTTCAGTGCGACTGTCTTGAATCGTTTATCAAAAATAGGGGATTCCTGATCGACCAGAATCTTACCTTCATTAACGGTTCGGGAAACGGAGCACCC
>JABIXH010000067.1 GCA_018664975.1 Nitrospina sp.
AGTTTGACAAATGGGGTAGGATTTGATAGAAGCTAAACCTTTGAATTATAAAAAATTTTACTTTTCAGGAATTGACCCATGCTTGAATTAGCATTTGCCATGGCCCCGCCACCGGATGGAGCAGACCCGGGTGGTGGAAGTTTGCTCGCATTATTGCCACCTATGATCATGATGTTTATGATCTTCTACTTTGTTCTCATTCGTCCACAACAGAAAAAACAGCAGGAAGCACGAAAGATGATTGATGAATTGAAAGAAGGGGATAATGTTGTGACCTTGAGTGGCATTCACGGAACGATTAAGAAACTGAAAGATGATACGGTAATGCTACAAATTGCCGATAATGTCCGGGTTAAAATAAATCGTTCTTCTATTGGGGGCAAGAACGTCTAAATATGAGGTATGAGTTCTTATAATGTATAGGGATCTTAAATGGAAAATTCCTTTAATACTCGCTGTCGTATTCGGCGCGGTGTGGCTGGCGTATCCTTTGAAGGAAAAAATTTCTCTGGGGCTTGATCTACAGGGAGGGATGCACCTATTGCTGGAGGTCAAAGTCGAAAAGGCTGTTGAAGCAAGCCTGGAGCGATTGGCGGACGATATTAAGAGAGGAATTACAGATGAAGATGTAGAAGTAGACCGTATTAAAGCGATCTATGAAGATCGACAAGTTAATGTGCGTATGGTGGATAAATTAGATCTTCCATCTGTTAAAAAAGTTTTGGAGGGATATCCCGTTTTCAGTTTTGTCAGCGAAGATGAAGATGGGCTTGGGATGGTTTACCAGTTGAGTTCTGACCAGATTCAGCAGATTGAACAAAACGCGGTGAGTCAGGGGTTAGAGACAATCCGCAACCGGGTGGATCAGTTTGGAGTTTCGGAACCGACCATTCAGGTTCAAGGGGAAAAAAGGATTCTGGTGCAGTTGCCCGGTGTTAAAGATACAGAGCGAGCTATTAACCTGATTGGGAAAACCGCCCGCTTGGAATTTAAATTGCTGGATGAAGAAAACAGTTTGCAACAGGCCCTTTCAGGAAATGTTCCTGAAGGCTCTGAAATTTTATATCAACGGATAGAAAATAAGGAGACGGGGGAAGTCACTAAAGAACCCTTCCTTTTAAAGAAACGCACGGTATTAACGGGCGAAACCCTGACGGGCGCAGAGATCAGGTTCGATACGGATTTTAATGAACCCTATGTTGCTTTGAATTTCAATAGCGTGGGGGCTATGATTTTCCAACAAGTGACTCGGGAGAATATTAAAAAACGTCTAGCCATTGTCTTGGATAGCAACGTCTACTCAGCTCCTGTAATTCAGGATGAAATTCCCGGAGGGAGAGCGCAGATCACAGGACGTTTCACATCTGCGGAAGCGAGAGACTTGGCTATCATTCTCAGGGCTGGAGCGCTTCCTGCGCCAGTAGTCATTCTTGAAAACAGAACGGTAGGTCCTTCCCTGGGTAAGGATTCTATTGATAAGGGCATCACCTCCATTATTTATGGAGGACTCCTTGTTATCGTATTCATTGCCATTTATTACAAACTGTCCGGCGTTATCGCGGTGACAGCATTGTTTCTCAACATTGTTCTACTGGCCGGAGCGTTGGCTTATTTTGGTGCGGCTCTGACCTTGCCGGGAATCGCAGGAATCATTCTCACGGTGGGTATGGCTATTGATGCCAATGTGCTGGTGTTTGAGAGAATTCGAGAGGAAGTTAGAATTGGTAAAACGGTGAGGGCCGCAATTGATGCGGGATTTTCCAAAGCCTTTCGCACTATTGTTGATGCAAATATAACCACCTTCATTGCCGCGGTGGTGTTATTTCAGTTTGGAACCGGTCCTATTAAAGGGTTTGCTATTACTTTATGTATAGGTATTGCGGCCAGTATGTTCACCGCTGTCTTTGTGAGCCGAGCAATTTTTGATGGAACCATGAGCCAGAGAAAATTGGATAAATTAAGCATTTAAAATTATGAAAATAATTAACAGCGATACCCATTTCGACTTCATGGGTAAAATTAAAATGGCCATGATCATTTCAGGATTGATGATCCTGATTGGTTTAGGGTCTATTGTCTTTTCCGGTGGCCTGAAGTATGGCATTGACTTTGCTGGAGGAACCTTGATCCAGCTTCAGTTTAAAACACCTCCTGATATTGAGGTGATACGTGACGGCTTAAAGACCATTGCCTTAGGCGAAAGTACGATTCAGGAATTCGGGTCGAAAAAGGATATTCTTATCCGTGTCCAACGTTCCGAAGAGAAACTGGAGTCTGTTGGTTCCAAGGTTCGGAATAGTCTAAGCAAGAGCTTTAATAAAGAAGATATCTCCATTGAAAGGGTAGAAATGGTGGGGCCAAAAGTGGGTCGTGACTTGAGAGAAAAGGCCTTGCTTTCTATTTTATACGCCATCATTGGAATTGTTATTTATATTTCCTGGCGGTTTGAGTTGCAGTATGCCATTGCGGCGATTATTGCTCTGGTCCATGATGTCCTGGTTACTATGGGTGCCTTTTCGATTTTTGATAAAGAATTTACCCTGGTGATCGTCGCCGCGTTTCTGACCATAATCGGTTACTCCTTGAACGATACTATTGTTGTTTTTGATCGCATCCGGGAAAACCTGCGCCGTAAAGGAAAAAGCACTCTTACTCAAATCATTAATGCCAGTATTAACCAGACATTAAGTCGTACACTTCTTACCTCTGGAACAACTTTGTTGGTGGTGGTTGCCCTGTTTTTCTTTGGAGGAGAGATTATTCATGATTTCTCTTTCGCCCTGCTGATAGGGGTCCTGGTGGGAACCTATTCGTCTATTTTTATCGCCAGCGTATTCCTGGTGTACTGGGACTCCCGGCGTTGACCACTAGGCGCAAGGCCAGCGTGCCAGCGCTTTATTTAGCGAGCAACCGTTTTCTCGGCTTAACGAGCCTCGCTATCTTCTTCCGGTGGGCCACTGGGGAATCATTTGCAATTTTCTTTAGGCCCGTGCTACATTCCACTGTAAAGAGATTTTGATGTCGCATTAAGCTTTACGCTTGCCAGCGGAGGTTCTTCGTTGGCTTCAAGTCCATTAAAAAAAGATTATTATGTATGAGTGATTCCCCGAAACTTCAACTACAGCAATTGATCGCCTTGCAGGGTATGGATGATGAAATTGCCGAGCATAATAAGCTACTTGCTGAAATTCCCCTACAGATCAATGCCGGGTCCGCGGATTTGGAAGAAAAAAAGAAAATCCTTTCAATAGCTAAAGAAGAAA
Source organism: Nitrospina sp. (assembly GCA_018664975.1). Lineage (GTDB taxonomy): Bacteria > Nitrospinota > Nitrospinia > Nitrospinales > VA-1 > LS-NOB. The sequence continues at coordinate 3,264 of JABIXH010000067.1, forward strand.
TAGATGCCCTGCAAAAAAAACGTAAGGGTATTGAGTCGGAAGTGCAGGGGGAAAATGATCATATGGCGAAAGCCAAGACTAAATTGCCCGCAGTAAAAACCAATAAAGAGTACACCGCCATTCTTTCCGAAGTAGATGCGATTAAGAAAAAGGTTTCCGACCTTGAAGATAAAGAATTGGAAATAATGGAAATCCTGGAAGAAAAGCAGAAAGTGATTCCGGGAATTGAAACAAAATGCAAGGAGGAGGATGCCAGTTTCCAGAGTTATAAGGCCAAAAAAGATACCGAACTGGCAAGGATGAAGCAGGAATTGGATTCGCTGTTAGCCAAGAGGGAGAACGTGAGCGGTCAGCTCGAAAGGGTGATTATGCAACGTTATGAAAAAGTTGCGAAATCCCGTGAAGGCAGGGCAGTGGTTAAACTACGCGGAAGTATTTGTCAGGGATGTTTCCAACAGATATTACCTCAGATAGTGATAAACGTTAAAGTTGGCGAATCCATTCAGCAGTGTTCAAACTGCATACGTTTTTTGTATTGGGAAGAAGTTCCAGAAGCCGCAACGCCGAAGTAAACCGGGTGACCGCTGTTTCGGCTTTATGGCCGGGAGAGAGGAAAGTCCGGGCTCCACAGGGCAGGATACTCCGTAACGCGGAGTGAGGGCGACCTTAAGGAA
>JABIXH010000275.1 GCA_018664975.1 Nitrospina sp.
ATTACTTGGAAATAATCCCCTTGTGTCACTTCATACTTATCAATGAAATATTTGTCCAAAACTATATTGCGCTTGATTAACTCATCTCCATTTCCCATCTTGTCAATTTCCGTTAGGAATGCACCTTCGGGAATTAGAATCATACCATCTAAGGATATTTGGGCTCTCCATTTCATGATTTTTGCTAATATGTTCTCTGTTTGGGGATCCTCTTCCCGATTTTTATTCAAATGCGCTTCCCACATTTTAACCTTTTCTTTTGCAGTAAGAGATTTATCCTTTTCAGCTTCCTCGAGGCTGACATACTCCATTTCATTTATCAATCGGGCAAAGTTTTCGCGAGCTTGGGTTATTAGAGGTTCATCCTTAGGTCTAGAATAATATTTATCAATAAACTCATTCCAAAGCCTTGATTGATCCTCTAGTGGTTCGCCACGGAATTTGGCCTTCTCTGCTTCATCAAAATCCACGTAAAATTGTAATCCCGCAATTTTTGACTCTACAGCGTTAAAAAAGGGATTAAATTGCTGATGTTTTTCTTGGAACATTTGGAAACGATTGACCTTATTTATTATGGAGATCGATTGATCATTTTCCATCTCATCCAGTTGTAAGTATTCAATATTAACTTCCAATCGAACAATTTCTTCTTGGCCTTGATTTAATTTGCTTTGGGCGCCTGGGAAAGAATTTTGAGACGGTTCATGCTCATGAATAAACTCTTTCCATATATTTAATTGAGTTTCTGGCAAATCGCCACGGGATTTTGCCTCAAGAGCCTTTTGGAAATCAAAATCCATTTCCATTCGACCCAACCGCTTCTTTGCTTCGTCTAACTTGGGATTATCTTCCGAATATTTGCTGATAAAACTTTCCCATCCTATGATTTTCTTATTTATTGGATATATTGAACTTTCTAATAGATCTTTTTCTAGCAAATCTGCATATGCGGAATCGATCTCTGTAAACCTCTGTTGTTTGATTTGTCTAAATTTATGAGTTAATTTAGATTTTTCTATTCGTGCTTTTTCTATTTTTGGGTTGTTCCCATGAATCTTGTTCTCATCAATAAAGCTGTCCCAAATTTTAATTTGTTCCCCCAGAGAAGAAGTACTTGAAATCCGCTGTTTTGTATTAGAGTAATGCAAATCGATCTTCAAATGAGCCAATCGGTTTTTAGTTTTTTCTGCCAAACCCATATAGGCGTCGTTATCAGAATAGCCTTGTAGGGAATTTTTAATGTCCTCCCAACCTCTGATTTTGTCTGGAATTGAAATATTGGAATCATCCAGTGTATCTTTTTCTTCCAAATGAGCTATCTTGGACCTAATTTTTAAAATCCCGTCCCTTTTTGTTTTTTGATTTAATTTTTGCTTAAGTGCTGCCACTTGTTTCTGTGCTTTTTCCATTTTGGGATCATCTCCCAGTGTTTTATATTTATTTATAAACTGCTCCCATTTGTTGATCTGTTCCTTTAAGGGGAAGATATTTGACATCTCCTTTTCTGTATTTCTAAAATTCAAGTGCATTTTCCATTTAGCCAATCGGCTCTTTGCGTCAAATAACCTGGGGTTGTTGATAGGATATTTATCTATAAATCCCTGCCACATTATAATTTTTTCCTTTATTGGAGATTTGAATTCCTCCCTTTGATCATTCTTAACTACAAGGACATATTGTGATTCAATTTCTGATAATCTTTGTTGGTTTTCATCTAGTTTCGGATTAACCGGTTTGATATCTTTAGTTGTGGCGCCATTCTCCATTATATTTTCTTCATAAATGTCCCAACCATTGGGAAATATTAATCTCTTATCCGAAAGTGGCGCAACTGATTCAGTATGATTATATTTAGTCTTCAGTAATGACGATGTTTTTTGGGCCTTCGTTAACCAAGGGTTGTTTTTAGGATATTTATCCATAAACCCCTGCCACATTTTAATTTTTTCCTTTATTGGAAACTCTGAGTCATTAAAATTAGTAACTTCATTGATATTCTCAAAGTGACTTTTAATGGTTTCAATCCTGGAAATATTTAAGGGAAACACGAAGTCGCCTTCATCCAGGTTGGGATTATCAATTTTTCCGACTTGCGGCGTTTGCCGGTTTCCTTTGTAGGCCATTACGTGCTTTTTCAGGTAGATTCCCAACTCTGTTCCGGTGATATAGTCATCCCCATCTATATCGCCTTGGCCTTGTAAGGCGCGAATGAACATTTGTGTAAAAACACTTTCGGCTGGGACAAGTTCCCCTGCGCTTCCAGCTGTTATGAATTGACGGACGTGACGCGACGTATACTCGACAATATCGGGAGGATGTAACTCACCCGCGGCAGCTCTGGTTTGTAAAATGATTCCTGAAAAACAACTGTCAAAAAGAAACAGAGCATGTTTGGATTCAATTTTTTCGGCCCATGTTTTAATTTGTTTCATTCCTAAAGCTTTTGAAAAAAAACCTTTATCATCTTTAGCTGGAAGCGGAGCATCCACAGGTACCAAGTAACCCTTAGTTCCTTCTTTTCGAGTATGACCATGGCCTGAATAGAAAAATAAAAGACGATTATCTTCTGCATATCCAAACTCATCGACAAAATTTTCAAACGAATCTTTAAGCTGTTTGCTGTCGGGATCAATCACTTTTTTGACAACAAACCCTTTTTCTCTAAGAATTTTTTCGATTTCATCAATTTCTTTTATAACGCTCTCCAATTTTCTCCAGCCTGAAGTGTAATTACTAACTCCAATTAATAGGGCGTAGCTCGCTTTGTAAAGACCAACTATTTCACCTGATTTGGTTCTTATAGGAACATCAGTAGGAGAAACTTTGAATCCACGATAAAGTTCGTTTTCTGTGGGGATAGCAAACGCTGTTGAGAGGGGATATGAGAAGAAAATGTAAAATATGTTGGATAAGAATACGGAGAAAATGATTAAGAAACGCTTTTTAGCCATGACAGTCCTTTGAAGAAAACAAAAAAAACTTTGTTTACAGCAATTTAAGTATGATTTTATCAAGTAGAGCTTAGTAAAGCTATATCTTTTCTTTTAATAATAGGGTAACTTTTTTAATAATTCGTTTTCTTTGCCCCTAAAGCTTAAAACCAAACGTCTTTATCTTGATTTTCATAAACAGAATAGCAAACCCTATGCCAAAACTTTTGTAAACACCTAACATTGAAAAATAAGGGGTTATGGCTCAGGAGGTAAGGTTGGGGTGTGTGTTCTGTAGCCTTGCATAAATTCATGCATGGCTCCATGCATGAATTTATGATGGTTCCATGCATGAAATTAACGCCAGATAGGTTTTGCCCCTGATGCTAATCACCAAAGCTAAGGTATCGCACTCTTTATAATGATCGTCCAACAAAGTTTTGATTTGGCATAGAGATTGAAAGACTTAAATTGAGGGGTTCTCTCTTTAAGAACCAGGGGTGGTGTTGTAAAATTTAGGAAATTCGAAAGGGGTTGGAAAAATTACTGACCAATGGAGAAAGCGGTTCTCAATTTTAATGAGAAGATAGGGTGGATAAAATGATTCGTGTAGTTGCTTTTCTTTTAATTTTTGCTTTGGCAGCGGGATGTTCAGGATCCGTCAAAATGGCTCATGAGAAGGACGATGAGTTCGTCTCAAAAGTCTCGCGGGTTTCGAAAACGCGCGGGCCTAACCCCCCGGACTGGGTTCAGGGCAAGGGCCATCCCCGCTTCCCCCAGGCCCGGTATCTTGTCGGAGTTGGGTTTTCTGAATTAAATTGGGTTTCAGCCAATGCGTCGGCTCAGTCGAATCTGGCTAAAACCTTGAAGGTAAAGATCCGCTCTACAATAGTAGATATTTCCACAACAGAGCAGCAGTATGTTGAGTCGGTCATCGAAACAGAGGTTGATACGGTTCTTGAAGGAGTTGAAATCAAGGATGGCTGGGAGGATCAGGCTAAAAATGTATATTATTCGTTTGCAGTATTGGATCGAAATCTTGCTGCTGCGACAATTCGCAGCCAAATTGGAGAAATCGAATCGCGTCTGCCCAAATTAATATCTGAGGGTAAAAAGAATGAAGCGGCAGGCGATTTGATGGGTGCTTTGTCTAATTATTTTTCCGGATACCGGAGCTCATCTCCATTGGTTCCACTAAAAAGTGCCTATAGAGTCATCACTCGTTCACTGGATAGCCCTGGTACCAGTTCTCTGGGTACAGGAGATTTTGCTTTTCGTATTGATGATGTGATCCAGAATTTGACCTTGTCTTACATTTCTGGAGATAAGCAGGTTGTGAAATCTATCGGTGAGCTACCTGAGCCCCTTGTTGTAAAAGTGGATTTCAAGGGGAAGCCGGTTAAGGGTATCCCCGTTGTATTTAAATTTGAGCGTGGAAACGGGCAGTTGGAGGCAAAAAAGGTCAGTAGCGCCGTTGGTAGAATAGAAACCTCTGTCCATAATATTCTTGCACTCCACGAGAAAAAACACCGGATTTCCGCCAGATTCGATTATGAGCAATTTGCTTCCCAATTTAACTTCAAACCGAAAGAAGGTTTTCTAGATCCCCTGAAGAGTGAGAAAGTATTGTTCCATTACTTCATTAAGACTCCAGAGTGGGGTTCGGAAAAATCTTTCGCATGGAAAAAAGGCATTACAGGCATGGTCAACCAGATCATACGCAACATCCCCCCCGGTGGAAACCCCAAGATTGGTATTGTTAAATTCAAGGATTTGCGCTTGAATCGGATCATTCCTTTTAGTCGGATTTTGGAGGAAGATTTCAAAACTATCTTGATCCAAGCTGAAAACCTGACCGTTAAGGAAGTACCCGAACCGGAGGAGGACCAATCTCCTTATGACCTGGCTCAAAGAGCTGGAGTGGATTTTTATATTTCCGGGTCCTACCGTATGGAAAGACAAGGGTTGGAAATTCGTGGGCAATTGACCGAGACATCTTCTGGTCACATATTTTCTTCGGCACAGGTTCAAATTGCCAGGAACGAAATTTATCCAGATGATTTGAACGAGCTGACACCTTCGGTGTCTCCGGAAAAAATTTCTAAACCAGCTGATGTGTATGACGCTAATCTAGAAAAACTGATCTTCACTCGCACGTCAGACTCTTCCTTTAAAATTAAAGTCTGGACCGAAAAATCAGATTACCGAATCGGTGACACCATCACCTTTAAAGTAGAATCCGAAAAGGATTGCTATCTAACTTTGCTTCACATAGATTCCAGCGGAAATACCATTGTTATTTTTCCCAACAAATATCGGAGGAACAATTTCTTGAAAACAGGAAAGGTTTATTTAGTTCCAAGCCCTGAATATGGATTCAAGATTGACGTCGAGGGGCCTCCAGGTTTGGAAAGAATTATTGCCTTGGCTACTCTGAGCCCAGGAGCACTCATAGATCTTAACCTGGAAAAAGCGTTTCACAGCATTGAGCGTGGCACCAACCGCGGTACTCGCGATATTAAAATCATAGCTGACAGATTTTCAACAGATAAATCTTCTGCTTGGGCGCAGGCTTACACGGAAGTTTTTATTTATGAAAAGGAAAAGATTTATTTCCGTGGGTCGAGACAAATTCCTTTGGTCTCAAAACCAAAAAAACCTAAAGACATTATCGGTACTTTCGGCAAAGAAGAAAAATTTAAATAAAAATTTATTGGTCAACCACAACTATTTTATGAATTAGTGTGATTACTAGGCAAGAGATATTGATTTTTACGTAGTTACTTCCAACGAGAACAAGCCTGCCCCAGTTCACTATTTCAATACTCCCAAAATAATCAGGCCTTCTAATTCTCCCAGTCTCATTAATGGATGCTGGTTTTGATTGGTAGCATCGGGGATCATTTTGGAAACATATTGATAGGCTTCGGAAACGGTTACGATCTGGTTTCCGTCTGTATCTCCCTTACCATGCAACGCCTCCAAAAGGTAATAAGTAAAGACCCCATGTTCCAAGTCGCTCTTTTCAATGCTCAGTTCATTCGCCCTGCTGGCGGTTAATATGATGCGGCCTTTCCCTTCAGTAAGCCGGTCGAGATATTTATCGGACGGAACACCTCTTTTTTCGTTTTGTTTTTTTGATGTCAGAATTGATCGCCCGCCGCCTGAACCGCTATAGCAAGAATCGATAATAAATATCACCCGCTCTGCCTGAATTCGCCGAAACAACTCTTTGATTTCATCCATTGGCATAGCCGAAGAATGCAAAGAATTGGGTTCGGCATCGAAAGGAAGAAGATACTTTTCCAGTCCATCCCCGTCAGGAATGTTTGAATCAGGCTCTACAGCTCCATGTCCAGCAAAATAAATAATAACAGTATCTTCCTTTCCCGCCTTATATTTTAAAAATACTCCTAGTACATTTTTAATCTTGTTCAAAGTTGCGTCTCGACTAATCAGTTTAATTACATTATTCTCTGGAATACCCTGATCACCCGTTAAATACTCATAAAATGCCGTGGCATCATCATCTGCATATTGAAGGGGGGGAATATTTTTATAGTCGCTGATTCCTATTACTGCAGCAAATACTTGGCCTCTCACTTCTGTCCGATTAACCATGACAGTTTTAGTCGAAGAGAGACCATCAACATCATAAGCCTCGATGGTAATATTGTTTTCACCTTCTCTTAATTTAACTTTTATATCAAACTCCCTTGTTGTATGTGTCTGGTTGCCCGCTGGTATAACAACGATATCCCTGTTGTCATGTTTTTCTAATACGACACTATTGACACTGATTTCTATTCGGTCTATACCCCGATCATTAACAACTGTTCCTTTTAAAGTAACCTTATCCACAGAAACCGTTTGCCCATTGGAGGGGTTTGCTAAGGCAATAATAGGTGGAGCTTTTTGAAAAATTTTAATAACAGTGGGTTTTGCGGGCTCAACTTGTATTTTTATATCTTCATCAGTCTTTATTTTCACAGAATGAGAAGAAATCCATCCTGAATCATTTTTGTCAACTAAGACCCGGTACCAATCACCCAGTTGTCCTGTGGTTACAAGTTGATTCCCTTTTTCAACCTGGGCAATGATAAGGCTATCTTCCCCCGCCCCTCCATAAATATGAGCCATACGATCCTTAATAATTAATGTTTTATGAACCTTAATGATTGAAGAGGGGGTGGAAGTGTCTAACGGTAAAAGGATTTTATCAACCAGCTTTATCTGAAAGTCCATGTCCATAATTTGCAGATCAATCGGGAGAGTTTCTCCTTCTAATGTTTTTGTGAGGGAAACAGTTAGGCGGGTTGCTATTTGCTCCCCTGGAAGAACAACTTCAAGTTTTACTTGAGACTTATTAATTGTCATAACATCCTGTAGAGGGGTAGTAATGTCCATCAAGATATTTCCTGTTTTCCCCTTGCCTACATTGACAATAGTAAAAAGAAGGTCCACCTCCTCGCCTTTTTGAATTCGGCCATCCCCATTGCCGACAGAATCACCGCTATTATCATCTACAACCTGATACGAATAGGCAAAACGAGGTTGATCTTTTCCTTTTATAACAACCATGGTTTCCAGGTCCTCCGGAGGAAATCCGTTACCTTCCGAAAACTTGATCTTGATTGGGATATCTTTACTTTCAGAATATAAAGGAATCAAAACTTCCTCTTTCCAAGACCGAGTTTGCCCGACCCCTATTTTCCCAAAGAATAATTCCTTGCCATTGAATAAAGGGTCTGGACTCTCAATCCGGGCCTTCAATTGGGACGTTATCCCTTTCCCTTCATTTTTTATTTCTACTACTAATAGATCACTGGACCCCGCATCAATAATCCCATTAGTTTTCTCGAAAAAGACTTTTGCTGTGGGAAGAGGAGGAAGAACTTCTTGCGCGGAAAGCATATCGATAGATTTAGCATACAACTCCCTGGAAATTTCTGGAGAAATTTTAAGCTCCTCCTTAACTGATTGTTCTGCAATTTTTGCAGTTAACAAGATATCTAACTTGTTTGGCAAGTATTCAAACTGGTTGAGAAGTCCACCTAAATCTACTAACACTTTGCCTTCCAAGTCCGCAATAATTTTTTTTTCAACCTTATTATTTATTTTTATCTCTACTTCTCCTTGCGACCAGGGAACATTTACTGTCCCGAGAACTCCCGTTGCCTCCGGTTCACCTTTAATTTCCTTTGTTTCAGTATTTAAATTAGGATTTGGATCACATCCTGCTAAGCCGCGAGCCATTTTTTCAGTTTCACCTTCTTTCAAAGGAGCCAATAACAATAAAGCTCCGAAGGTGACTCCATGGACAAATATGCTCGCCATTTGTGTTTTAATTTTATAGTTACATTCCTTTGTAATTTTTTCTTCTTCCTTAAGCTGGATTTTAAAAATTTGTCCCTCAACCTTTTTGGACAATTCTAACTTAAGCAGGGGATTAGCTTTGGACGGAGTATTTACAACCTTTATCAGTGGATGAATAGCTGTGGCTTGATTCTCAGGGATAACCTCCAACGTATGCAGAGGCCTTGTTGTGGTGGTACTGCAAGAGTTAAATGCAAAAAAGAACCCAACCAACAATGTGGTAAACCGCATTTTTGCCGTTCTCATTGCCCTTGCTCCTATGACATTAAATGGGGAATCCAGTTGTTTCCACTTCAGTAAGAAAAAATCTAATTTTATTATTTTCCGATCTACTTATAGCCTAAAAATTTCAATTCAGTTTATTAGCTTCACATGTTTTTAGTGATAAAATTTGGATTATTCTCCTAAATAAGAAGTATTTATTTTGCTATTTATACGGTCGTAAGCCTTTTTGATTGATTCCGAGCTACGTGTTTCTCTATCCAGTTCAACAAAGGCATCCTGTTTGCGCCGCGCCTTTTTCTTTAGAAACTCCTGATACAACTCATACGCTTCTTCTTCAATGGTCTCGATTTTTGCCAATCGCTCCTCATATTCCTGTTTGGATATGCTCCCGGTATTGAATCGGGCGCAGAGTTCCTGGTATCGCACAATCAAACCCTGCACTGTTTGATCCCAGTCGATACCGGTTTTTTTGCCAAAACTAATTTCCGGACCCGCTCCGAATAGAAAGTTTCCGACTTTGAAACCAAGGGTAATACGCCCGTCTTCTGATTTATGGACAGAGCAGTCCTGTTGCTCGACCATGATGTGTTTGGTGCGGGTATTATCGAGGTACAGCTTGATTTGATCGGCGGAGACAAGGGCTGGCATGAATATTACCAGGCCAGCTAGAATAAATTTAATGTGCGGTAGCATCTTGCTTGTATCTCCTTCGATTTTTAGCGGCTTCTAATTCTTCCCTTCATTTCATCCATCATATCTTCCAGCTCGTCTTCTACCTGTTCAAACAGGTCTTGTTCCTTGTATGGCCGGACCTCGGTTAATATTTCCGGTTTTCTGGGAAAATTTTGTTTTGGTTCTGGCTTGATTTCAGTAGATTCTGGCTTCTGAGTCGGAACAGGGACTATCCCAGCTTTCTCGGTAGGAGCCTGTTTTTCTGGAGGAGGGGTGGCTGTCTGTTGCTTGGGCATTGCATAACTATGTGAGTAGCCAACAGAACGCATCCATTTCATTGCGACAGTGGATTTTATTGAGAAGTTTATATCTGTTATGGTTATGCCTCCCTTTCCCTGGCGAGCAATCATAGAGTTGATTCCTACCATATGGCCGTGCCGGTCGATCAAAGGACCTCCTGAGTTTCCTCTATTAATGCTAGTTTCTGTCTGAAAAACATCTTTGCCGCGAATGTTTTCAAAACTCTCAATCATGCTACTGATAGTTCCCGTTGTTAAGGTCCACAACCCTCCCTGCTCAGGGTGGCCTATGGCTAGGACAGGATCGCCAATTGAGGTGTCCTGTAAGTTGGATAATTTCAGTAGAGGAATAGGGTTAGAGAATTGTGGGTTTTGGATTTTTAAGACCGCCAAGTCCATTGGATTGGAATAATGAACCAGGGTTGCTCGAAATTTTCGGGAAGCATCCTTTTTTAAATTACCTGTTACACGGTCTGGCTTGAGGAAAATTCTTATCGAATCAAAAGGCTTGTCACGTTCTTCATTGAAAATCACATGTGCATTGGTGAGAATCAATCCTCCTTCACTGATGATAGATCCCGTTCCGGTACTGGCCGATTTATTATTGCGATCAAATGCGGCGATTAACACCACAGCATTAGAGGCTTTCTGGTAGATCTTTCTTGGATTGAAATCCTGGCCTGAAGCAGGATAAGCAAACCCAAGCATCAGAATGATTGGTAAGAACCAGAGTCTCATCAGGATTTTCCTTCCTCCTTAATAACCTCCTGTTCCAATTCCTCATGAAGAGCATCGGCTCTCTCTTTAATTGCTTCTCTTACTTCTTTGGATAGTTCTTTGTGACGGTCCAAGTTCTTCTTGAATGACTCGAGGTCTAGCCTTGCAAGTGAAAACATCTGATTTCTACCGGTATGTTCCCAATGATCAACAATTTCTACCCCGATTAAGGTATCGTTGGCTATTGTTTTGATGGCTGCTTCCACTTCCTGCTCTTCCGATGAGACATTAACTTCGCCTGCTGTGGTACTAGCCTGATAGTCTTTAGTTAAGGACTTAGTCCAAAACCCAAATACCTTGGCCAGAGCATTTCTGGCACGGTCATCGGATGCCGTTCTTTGTAGCGAATAGTTTTTGATTCCACTAGCTGAGCCAACTCCATAAAAAGCTTTGTCGCTGAACGCTGCAGCACCTTTGTTTACCCATTCTGGAGGATCATAATCGCCTAACGTGGTCCTTGTGGGTTCTGGAGTGCTTGTGCAGGCCCCAAGCATGGCCATAAGTAATATTAATCCCCAAAATAATGAGTACCTGTTTCCATTTTTCATTTTATTTTCCTCTCAGGTTTACCAAAATAAGAAATTGCTTAACTTTAAACTTTAATAATGTATAAATAATTTTGAGAAATGGAGCCTGCTTAAAAACCTCTCCAATATTTTATACTACATTTTTCATGCCATGGGTTTTAGGACCACATTGGACAGGGAGGTTTATTCGAGTTTGCCAAATTATAGAACAGAAATTGCGTAAATGGTGGTAAATTAACGAGTATTCTGATTGGTGGTTAATAATTTTATATGTATACCTCCACCTGGGTATTGCATAATTACAGTTTTTAGTGCATGGATGCATGAATCCATGCATGAATCCATGCATGGATTTCAAGGTATCAGTGAAGATCGGTTGGTTCGATCAGAAGCCTGATTGTAAAAATAAATAGTACTTAAAAAAAGTCCCCCTATTATATAGGCATTTCGTGGCCTGAAAAGATTTGAAAGAGAATAGATCGCTGTCTTGTGTCTGGTTTTTGTATTGGGGTATGGAAATTGCTCTTCAAACAGTCAGGCCGCAGTCAGGCCGCAGTCAGGCCGTATCTGAAATTTTCTTCAGAGGGAGTAACGATGCAGTTAAAAACCACCATGACTCTGGCAGGTTCGTTGATTTTAATCATGGTATCCGGTTGCGCGGGGGGGCTGAAAGGATTGGGAGTAGAGCAGGATACAATCCTGGAGGAGTCGGCCCCTTCTTCCTCCCCACGGCCAGGCTGGACCCTGAGTAAAGGCGATCACCGTTTTCCCCAGGCCCGATATCTTATCGGAGTTGGTATTTCTGATAAGAATTCTGTATCCGCTGAAGAGTCAGCTCGATCGAACCTGGCTAAAAACCTGAAGGTCAAGATCAACTCCACAATGGTGGATGTTTCCACAACAGAGCAGACGTATGTTGAGTCGGTCATCGAAACAGAGGTGGACACGGTTCTTGAGGGAGTTGAAATCAAGGATGGCTGGATGGACCAGGAAAAACGTGTCCACTACTCCCTTGCAGTTGTAAAGCGAAGTCTGGCAGCGTCTACCATCCAGGACAGGATCAGTAAAATTGAATTAGACCTGAAACGGAATTTGAGCGATGGAACGGAAGCCGAGAACAGGGCTGAAGTTATTACCGCTCTTTCCCATTATATATCGGGATACCAGAAGGCACCGGCACTATTGCCATTAAAAAGTGCCCTGCACGTAATCACCGGCTCCCGAGAAAATTCCGAATCTCAAGACGTAAGTGCTGGTGAATTTGAATCTAGAATAAAGAGCATTATTCACAATTTAAATCTAGCCACGGTTTCAGGAAACCGGCAAATCGTGAAGACTCAGAAAGGTGTTGCCGATCCTCTTGTCGCAAAAGTTTATCTTCTCAAAGAAGGAAAACAGACTCCTGTTTCCAATATCCCCGTGGTTTTCAATTATGAAGTAGGGCAGGGAGAACTGGAGCAGAAAAAAACCAGCGGCTCTGATGGAACGGTACAAACCACCATCCATAAGATTTCTTCCTATGAAGAATCCAACCACGTGATCGCGGTGAAGCTGGACTATTCCAGAATTCGCTCAAATTTTAATGGTGATTTTGTTGAAAAGCTTCTCTCACCCTTGAAAAACAAGAGGGCGACTTTTAATTATGCAGTCCAAACTCCCAAATGGGCATCAAACAAATCCCAAGCCTGGCGGGAGAGTATCACCGACCTGAGTAATCAACTCATAAGAAATATTC
>JABIXH010000205.1 GCA_018664975.1 Nitrospina sp.
ACTTGCTCTTCAAATCTTTGCTTCTGGTCTATCGGATCGTTCAACTCGGTATAAGCATTTGCAATTTCTTTTCTTCCAATAAACAGTTCAAACCGCTCCACCAGACGAGGGTCGTCTTCCTTTTTCTTGGATAACGGTGAGAGTTCAATGGGATAATCGGTAATGAAAACAGGTTGAATTAACCGTGGCTCAACAAAATGATCAAAAAGTTTAGCCATGATTTTCGCATGATGATCTTTCTTCTCGATTGAGACCTTGTTTTTCAATGCAAATTCAATCGCCTTTTGCGGATCATCCAGAGTCTCCTCCGCAATGCCACCGATATCAATCAGCGATTGTCGGAATGTACAACGCTTGAAGGGCTGGGAAAAGTCTATAATCTCCGGCTCCTCTGCGGCATTGGAAGTATATGGAAACTGACAATTGTTTTCTGGAAATACCCGATTGCAAATATAGCGAAACAAATCCTCAGTCAGGTCCATCAAGTCATTATAGTCGGCATAAGCAGTATAAAACTCCACCATTGTAAACTCGGGGTTATGTTCGGTGGAGATTCCTTCATTTCTAAAATTCCGGTTTATTTCATACACTCTTTCAATGCCCCCGACCACAAGCCTTTTCAAATATAACTCTGGGGCAACACGTAGATACAACTGCATATCCAGCGCATTGTGGTGAGTCTCAAAGGGTTTTGCAGTAGCACCTCCTGGAATGGAATGCATCATTGGAGTTTCCACCTCGAGGTATTGGCGCTCGTTCAGATAATCCCGCATCGCCTGGATGATGTGGCTTCTGGCAATGAAAACCTTTTTAACCTCGGGATTAACAATCAGGTCAACATAACGCTGACGGTAACGCAGCTCTACATCTTTAAGCCCGTGCCATTTTTCAGGAAGAGGAAGAAGCGACTTGGAAAGCAAAGTCACCTTACTGGCAAACAGGGTCAACTCCCCGGTTTTTGTTTTCGAAATTTTCCCTTCAACACCAATGATATCGCCAATATCAAACTTGCCAAATATTTCGTAGGCAGACTCACCCAGTGAATTTTTATTAACAAAAACCTGAATATCTCCGGATGCATCCTTGATATTTACAAAGGTAGTTTTGCCGTGCTTGCGGCGACTCATGATACGGCCAGCTGATATATATTCCGAATTTTTCTCATCCAATTCTTCCTTGGACATCTCGGAATACTTTTCAAACAATGATAAAAGGTTGGTATTAACATTAAACCGGTTGATGTAGGGAGAGATCCCCATTTCCCGGAGTTCATCGAGTTTTTCGTGTCTGAGTTTAACGAGTTGACCTAAGTCTTCCATACTATATCAATTTTAAAGTATTTTTACCGGCGAGCCGCCGGTGTGGCAGGTAGCAAACGCCAATATTTGTTGTTAACCAGTTAGAGCTCTATGATGAAAACTCCTTTGCTCCCATGCCCGGAGCAGGTAACAGCAAAATATCACGTTCTCATATTCTCAAGGCATAGCCTTGTTATCTGGCGAACTCTGTAAACCGGGTTTCACGGACCACCGTGACCTTTATTTCTCCCGGATAGATCACCTCTTTTTCAATTCTCTTCGCAACATCCCTGGCCAGAATACTGGCATGTTGATCATCCGTGCCACTAGGCATAACAATGATTCTCACTTCACGACCGGCCTGGATAGCAAAAGTTTTCTGAACTCCTTTGAAGGAATCACCAATTTCTTCCAGTTTTGACATGCGTTTGATATAGGTTTCCAGCATTTCCCTTCGAGCCCCGGGACGGGAAGCAGAAATAGTATCCCCTGCCGCTACCAATACAGCGTAGGGAGATTCTGCCTCACAATCTTCATGGTGGGCGGCTATCGAGTTCACCACAAATGGATGTTCGTTGTAGCGCTTCGCAATATCAACTCCAAGCTGGGTGTGAGTCCCATCGGTCTGGTGATCAATGGCCTTACCGATATCATGCAGTAACCCTGCCCGTTTTGCCAGAGCCACGTTCAAACCCAATTCCCCTGCAATGGCTCCACAAACAAACGCCACCTCCTGCACATGTTCAAGAACGTTTTGGGTATAACTGGTCCGATATTTGAGCCGCCCTAACAATTTAACGATTTCAGGATTGATGTTATCAATACCAACATTTATGACCGCCTGCTCACCAGCTTCTTCAATCTGCCGGGTAACCTCTTTTTTGCATTTATTGACCACATCTTCAATACGCCCAGGATGGATTCGGCCATCCAGGGTCAATTGCTCCAAAGCACGGCGGGCAACCTCTCTTCGTATCGGATCAAACCCCGATAACACCACTGCGCCGGGAGTATCATCAATAATCAAATCTATTCCGGTCGCCTGTTCTAAAGCACGAATATTTCTTCCTTCTCGACCAATAATTCTGCCTTTGATATCATCGCTGGGTAATTCCACCACTGAAACGGTGCTTTCTGCCACATGGTCTGAGGCCAGCCTCTGAACGGCCATGGTAATTAATTGACGAGCTTGATCATCCGCACGTTTTTTAATATTCTCCTCGATTTTTTTCACTTCCCGCGCGGCATCCATCTTGGCTTCATCAATTATCTTATTCTTGACCTCTTCCCTCGCCTTATCAGCCGTGTATGAGCCTATCACCTCAAGCTTTTTCAGTTCCTCTTCTACCAAACTCTGGTAATGGGATTTTTGTTGCTCAATCCCCTTTTCCTTTTCAGCAACCTTGTTATTCTTCTCCTCAAGCTCCCTTTCCCGCACTTGGATTTTTTGACCCTCAGCTTTGAAGTCATTTTCTTTTCTTTCCAGATTCATTTCCAGATTACGCACACTTTCCTGCCGGTCATTCATTTCTTTTTCAAACTCGGCTTTCACCACCAAAGATTTTTCGCGAGCTTCAATTTCCGCAGATTTAAGTCTGTTCTCAACTTCTTTATCCGCTTCAAGAACAATTTTTTTTCCGCGCTCTTCAGCTTCCTTAATTTGATATTCAGTAAACATTTTGCGCAAAAAATAACCTATGGCGTAGCCAATTACCAAAGCACCCGCCATCCCCATTATCAGGGTTATAAAATTAACTTTAATGGTGGTAAAAATATGCATTTTAGAACCTCAATATTAAAAACAAACTGTCACAGCCTTCCGGTGGCCTAGCAGTTTATTGTGTCGTTATCAGTAAAAATCTTTTGAACCCTTTCATCCCAATGGTCCTGGGGAACCGAGTCCATCACCTGAAACCCGTAAGCCACTGCCAGCCTGAGAGCTTCTTTCGGCAATTGTTTTACAAGCCAGTCAAAATAACCTCCGCCAAAACCAACCCGCTTTCCGGAATGATCAAACGCCAACCCTGGCGCGATCACGGCATCGATAACGGACGGAGATACCACCCTGGAATTGAGACGGGAAGGCTCACGAATATCGAAAGAACCCAACTCAAACTCCTGGTCCATATCTGTAATTTCACACAATTCCATTCGCCTTTCCTTCTTAACCAATCGCGGGACATAAACCCGTTTTTGATTCTCAAGGGAACGTCTTATCATTTCATCGGTGCGAACTTCATTGCCAAACGAGAGGTAAAACATTACATCCCGACAAACCAAAAATTCCTCACAGGCAAACAGCCTGCCCTCTATAATCTGGCTCAGGTTCAATACCTCATCCAGACCCATAGCATTGCGTTGCCGAAGCATATCCTGACGGACTGCAAATTTATCTCTTCTCGTGGAGGTATTAACCATACTCCTCCTGAATTACTGTCAGGGCATTCCCGCCCGCAGGTTACAACAAATCATCAAAATTCATTGGCTTTTTGGTAGATACCAGGCGAGAAAACCGACCGAGACCGGCAATGGGGAGATTGAGCAAGGCAATAGCCCGCACCCAAAGAAGGGCAGAGCAGACCTTTAGTGGATATATCTGAAAACGAAACTGGATTTCCCGTTCCGCTCATATTTCACTCCCAATTGATTCCGGTTCAAAATTTTCAGGAACCGGATATATATTCAGGCTTGGTCAGGCTTAAACTCAACCCTCCAAAGCTCTTAAACATTCAAGAAGTCTCCCCGTTCATGCCGAGCAAAAACTATTTTTTGAACCTGTCAAGGACAGGTGGGGTATCCGTGAACTGTTTTAGGCTCCCCTCCCAGAGAGGGTCTGCACACCACAGCCGATTCATCAACCCCATTCACAAACTGTTGGCTCAAGAAATTAAATTCTTAATCGAACACAACAGGGAGACACCACTACAAATTCAACCACATCCTATCATAAAGACCCCAGTCCCTCAAGACCTATATATAAGGAAAAATCTCTTATTTTTCAATATGTTGCAACTCTTTGTCGAGAGCCTCAAGCAAGTGTTGAACTTTCTTTTGCTCGGCCTCTTCTTTTGTCCCGGCCTGAATTCTCAATTCCATTAATTCCTGTGCAATATTGAGTGCCGTTAGAATCGCCAAGTCTAAAGTAGTTGTTTTTCCACCTGCGGCGGCCAACTCCTTCATCCGCGAATCCACGTAGGACGCAACCTCTTCCGCATCCACTTCTGCTGAAGAGCTCTTTAAGCTATAGGTTTTTCCATAAATCTGGATTTTTTTACTATTTGTCATTTGTAACCTAATTCAATCAGCCGAATTTATAGTTTCAGATATTACTCGTTTTCACACAAAAATATTTCCATTCAAGCAGGATCAAATTTCTCCAGGTTTTTTATTAGGGCCAATATTTTTGTTCTCATGGCCTTCTTATCTTTATCATTTTTTTTATTTAGTTTTTCCAACTGAGAAAGACGACCCTGATCACCCTGATGAATTTTTTTCTCATTTACCAAGGACTCCTTTTCATTATTGAGTCGATCTACCTGACCAGACAGAGTCTGATTTTCCTCCTTAAGACGGCGGAACTCCCCCATCAGAGCCAACACACGCTCTTCCAGTTGATGAATATCAGGTTTGGGCATGACAGAATCGTAGCATCGGGATATTTGGGTGTCAACAACCCCTTATTCCCTTAGTAAAGCACCAAGTTCACTCTTTAAATTTTCAACAATTTTTTCAAACAACGGGTTGACCTCCTCATCGGAAAGCGTCCTTTCCGCAGATTGAAAAGACAAAGCAAAAGTGAGGCTTTTTTTACCAGCCTGAATTTTCTTTCCTTCAAAATGGTCGTACAATTCAACCTTTTGAATCAAGGGCCTGCCAGTTTTCAGGATCAAGTCCTCGGCTTTTTGAGAGGTAACCGTCCGGTCTACCAGAACAGAAATATCGCGGTATGTTTCAGGGAATTTAGGGATCGGTTGAAATTGGCGAGAGCAAGACGCTGATTTTTCCAGGATTCCCAAATCGATTTCCAAACCATAAACATCCAGCTCTCCAACCAGATCCTGCATCGATGAAATTTGGCCCAGATAACCCAAGGTTTCATCGTTTAATTTTAGCCCCGCTGATTTTTCCGGCACCATAAATGACCTGTTGTCCGAACAGGTGTTCAACCGCAAATGCAGATGGGTAGTCAGTGTTTCCAGTGCTCCCTTAAGATCATAAAAGTCATACTCCTTGCCTCTCGATTTCCAGGGAGTCAGTTCATAGGGACCCAACACAATGGCGGAAAGCACTGCTTTTTCCTCACGCACTCCGGCGGAATCGGCAGAATAGACACTTCCTACTTCAAACAATTTGAGGGGTTTCTGCCCTTTGCTTAGATTGAGTGCGGCCGTCTTCAATAGGCCAGGAAGCAAGCTGGTCCTCATTGTATCGTATTCAGAGCTCAACGGATTTTTCAACGCGATCACCCGGTCCGATTTCTCAGCAAAAGCGATTTTGAATTCTTCAGCATGCGCCCGTTCTATAAAACTATAGTGAACCGTTTCGGAAAACCCCGCGTAGCAAAAAACCTCCCGCACTTTTTTTACAATATTTTGCTTGGCAGATATACTCACGGGCCTTACCCCCGCAACCGGGTATACCGTATCGACCTTGTCAAACCCATCAATTCGGGCGATTTCTTCGATCAGGTCCACTTCACGCAAAAGATCAGGACGGAAACTGGGAATTTTCACTTCCATATCTTCTGACGGACTCGCAATCTCCATCCCTAGCCTGGAAAGCAGATCCTGAACCTGCTTCGCCTTAAAACTTGCACCCAAAAGCTGGTTCAGTCGACTTAGTCTTAGTGAAACGCTAACCGGCTTTCCCTTTTCAGGATAAATATCCACCCGACCCGAACATATTTCTCCTCCAGCCAGTTCCTTGATTAACAGGATAGCCCTCGCCTGAGCAGAAACCACACCCTCCCAATCTACGCCACGTTCAAAGCGGTAGGAAGAATCTGAACGCAGTCCATATTTTTTTGAGCTCTGGCGAACCGTAGCCGGATCAAAACACGCGCTCTCCAAAACAATATGACGAGTGGAATCGGAAACCTGGCTGTTGGTCCCGCCCATAATTCCTGCCAATGCCACAGGTTTTTCCCCATCGGCGATCACCAAAGCATCCGGTTCCAGCTTCAATGCAGAGCCATCCAGACTGGCAAACGGCTCGCCTTTTTTCGCTCGACGTACGATGATTTTATTTCCGGTCAACAGATCCCGGTCAAACGCGTGCAAAGGCTGACCGTACTCCATCATCACAAAATTGGTGATATCGACAATATTATTGATAGGACGAAGACCGATAGCAATCAACCTGTCTTTCAACCATTTTGGGGATGGCCCTACCTTCACATTTTCTATTACCAAAGCACAATAACGCGGGCAGAGTTCTGGCTCCAGGTTTTCCACCGACACACGATCTTCCACCGCAACAGAGCCCCATTCGGACTCCAGGGTTTTAAGAGGATCGGGTAATTTCAAAGCCTTATTCAACAAAGCCGAAACTTCACGGGCCACGCCAATATGTGACAAGCAGTAACCTCGGTTGGGGGTCACATTCAATTCTAAAACATCGCCCTTCTCTCCATCCGGCAATTCCACCGTTTCATGACTTTCGATTTCCAATCCAGCCATGGTCAAAACGTGGCCTAATTCATCCGCTGGAACATCGATTTCGGTATATTCTTTCAACCAGTCAACTTGTACTTTCATTTAACTCCCTTATTTTTCAAAGCGACACTCCGGGGGATTATAGGTGAACCTTCCTTAAAAATCCACCTGTCACAAGACTTCAATTAGGTTTATCCTCGTTTATGAGATCCGTTCCAATGCGTTAAACCTCGAGCCGTGATAAAGTAATCAAAAACTCCAATTCCTTGACCGCACTCTATGAAAATCACACCAGCAAAAATTCTCTCGTTGATGAAAAAGAAAGTCGAACGCCCCATGAAAGTCGCAGAACTTTCCCGGCAAATGGGGGTCCCCGAAACGCAAAAGCGTGAGTTTCGCAACCTTATCAAGGAAATGGCTGGCGAGGGGCAACTTATTAAAATACGCGGCGGACGCTACGGACTCCCCGATGAAATGAATCTGGTCTCGGGGAAAATGCACGGTCATCCCAATGGTTTTGGATTTGTCATCCCCGACAAGGACCATGATGATGTTTACGTCAACCCCCGTCACATGAACGAAGCCATGCATCAGGATCATGTGGTTGTCCGCGTTGAGTCAGAACGGGAACCGGGAAAACCAGCAGGACGTGTCATTCGTATCCTTCAGCGCAATACCTCACATATCGTTGGGACGTATGAAAACTTTGGCAAGGACGGATGGGTCATTCCCACCGAGGCTAAATATTTTCATGATGTTTTTGTTCCGGGAAAATATCGCAAGGGAGCAAAAAACGGCCAAATCGTACATGTAGAAATCGAAACTTTTCCGACCCGGCATAAACCTCCCATAGGTAAAGTGATCGAAGTTCTGGGTGCCTCCAATGACCCGAATGTCGAGATTCAGTCCATCTTTAGAAAGCATGGAGTGCGTCAGGGTTTTCCTCCGGAAGTTCTCGATGAGGCTCAGTATATTGGGGCGGAGGACCCCACAAATCTCATGGACGAACGAACCGATTTCACCCAACTATCGACCTTCACCATTGATGGAGAACGGGCCAAGGATTTTGATGACGCCGTCTCCCTGGAACATATCGAAGGCGGATACCGACTTGGTGTCCATATCGCCGATGTCAGCCATTTTGTCCAGGAAAATTCCCCGCTCGATCAAGAAGCGATGGAGAGGGGAACCAGCATCTATTATGCCGATGGGGTTATCCCCATGCTTCCCGTTTCCCTGTCTAACGAAGCCTGCAGTCTAAAACCTGATGAGCCGCGCCTGACGCTTAGCGCGATCATGGACTTCGATCACGAAGCAAATTTTATATCGGGAACGCTTCATCCCTCTGTCATCAAAAGTCAGCGACGGTTTACCTATACCGAGGTTCACCAAATGCTGGAGGAAGAAAAGGAGGACCCGTTAATGCAGACCCTGACCGACATGCATCGACTCAGTCAACTTCTGCGACAAAAGAGATTCAAAAACGGCAGTGTCGATTTCCAGGTTCCCGAGCCGGAAATCCATATAGATTCCGCCGGTCACGTAGAACGAATTGGTATCACTGAACATAACTCGGCGCATGAATTGATCGAAGAATTCATGTTAGCGGCCAACCAGTTTGTAGCCCTCAGTTTGCACGAACGAGGCATACCTTCCATCCACAGAATTCATGAAGCCCCTGACTCGGAACGGCTTCGCGCGTTCAATGAGTACATCGCTTCTTTTGGATTAAAAATCCCCTCACCGGCACGGTCTACAGATTTGCAAACCCTGCTGGAAAAAATTCAGGATCGGCCAGAAGAAAGAGTCGTCAACACTTTACTTCTTCGCACCATGAAGAAGGCACGATATTCAGAATCCGACCCCGGTCATTTTTGTCTGGGTTTCCCCCATTATGCCCATTTTACTTCACCGATCCGCCGCTACCCCGACCTTATGGTGCATCGGATCATCAAAAAATATTTAAAACGAAAATGTCCACAAAAAGATAAAAAAGGGTTGTACTCCCGGCTCGCCGAAATTTCAGAGCAGTCC
>JABIXH010000051.1 GCA_018664975.1 Nitrospina sp.
AAAAGTAAAATACGATCTGGATTATTTATATCTTCTACAGCCCTATTATAATTCTCCTCGGTGTCTACACGTATTTGGTTCAATTGTCGAATGACATCGCCGGGTTTAATGCCGATTTTTCCAGCCGCACTGTTGGAAACCACTTCCAAGACAACCATGCCTTTATCCGTTGCCAGTCTGTTTGCCCTGGCAAAGCGTTGGCTATTTTCCTGAACGTGTAACCCGAACCAGGTTCGGGTAAATTCCTTTACATATGTTTTGGGAATGGATGTAACGCGGACTCTCCGCTCCATCATTTTCCCATCCCGCAGAATAGAAAACTGAATGGAACTTCCCACGGTATAAGAAGCCAGACGTCCCCGAAAGTCTGACTTGTTGCTCACCTCATGATCGTCAATTGCAATAATAATATCCCCACGTTTTAAACCCGCTTTCCCGGCGGAGCTTTTCTCGGCGACCCCCACGACCAGCACACCTTTCTGCCCATCCAGCTGAAAATGCCTTGCGATTTGGGGATCCATCTCCTGTATGGAAACTCCCATCCAGCCACGCCGAACTTTTCCAAAACGAATCAACTCATCAACTATCCGTTTGGCATGGTCAATGGGAATAGCAAAACCAATCCCCTCGGCTTTTTGGTAAATGGCTGTATTGATTCCTATCAAGGAGCCATTGATATTCAGTAAAGGCCCGCCGCTGTTTCCAGGGTTTATTGAGGCATCGACTTGAATAAAGTCGCTGTAAATCATATTTTTACCAGCACGAATATTACGGTTTAGGGCACTGATGATTCCGGTCGTGACCGTATGCTGTAAACCAAAAGGGTTTCCAATAGCCAAGACTTGTTCGCCGATCATTAAATCATCGGATCTTCCCATTTCAACATAGGGCAGAGATTTACTGGAGTCGATTTTGATAATCGCCAGATCTGATTTTATATCCGCACCAATGACGCTGGCATCAAACTCCTGCTTGTCGCTCAAAACAACATGAATCTTCGTGGCCTTGGCAATAACATGTTCATTGGTGAGAATAAATCCATCACCATTGATGAGAACTCCAGAACCCAGACTGCGCTTTTGACTTGTGTTGGGAGGAAGGAAATCTTTAAAAAACTGGTCAAACAGATTGTTGTTAAAATTTCTGAAGGGGTTGCGTGCTGACCGGGAAGCCTCTGTCGTGTAAATATTCACGACAGCTGGGCTGACTTTTTCTACGGTTCGAACAAGGGGAGTCCTGCGATTATAACTTTCTTCGGCAGACAGGGATTGCCCGACCCCTATCACAGCAAATACAGCAATAATCCAGAACCATCGAACACGCACGCTGAAATAGTAGGTGTAGGTGAAAAAGATAAAGGGGCATGACCATCACCCCTTGCTTAACGGAAAACCTGAGAAATTCGAAGCGAGAACAGCTCTATTCGACTTTGACAGCAATATATATGGTGCTTCCTCCCCGTTTGATCAGGAAAAGGACTGAAGACCCTTTATCCACAGAAGCAAGAAGGTTTTGATAGTCCTGCATATTTCTAACCGCACCACGATTCATTTCTGAAATAACATCGCCTCGACGGATACCTGCTTCTGCGGCGGCGTTGCCCGCAGTCACATCGGAGACCAGTACACCGTCAACACCTTCAAGTTGCAGGCTTTTCGCCAACACATCGGTAATATCCTGAACTTGAAGACCCAAGGGGTCTGCCTTGGCGACAACAACTTCAGAGGAGGGGTCTTTCAATAATTCTATCGTTACACGCAGAGTTTTTTGGGAACCGTTACGAATCACCTCAACATCTACCACAGAATTCGGGCTGGTTGCGGCAACAATTTTGGGCAGATCTTCCATATCCTTGACCGGTTGATCATTAAACCGGGTGATAACATCTCCCCGCTCTACGCCCCCTTTAGCCGCAGGACCATCAGGAATCACATCGCCCACCAGCGCCCCTTCACTTTGGTTAAGCCCAAATGATTTTGCCAACTCAGGAGTAATTTTTTGAATCATGACACCCAACCAGCCTCGTGTAACCGCACCTCTTTCTTTCAGATCCTTTAAAATTCCCTTCGCAATATTAATAGGGATAGCAAATCCGATTCCTACATTCCCCCCCGTATTCCCGGAAATTATGGCCGTGTTGATTCCAATCACATCTCCCTCAATATTAATCAACGGCCCTCCGCTATTACCCGGGTTGATGGAAGCATCCGTTTGAATAAATTCATCGTAGGGACCTGCACCTATGCTTCTTCCCAGAGCACTCACCACGCCCACTGTTACCGTGTGACTGAGACCAAAAGGATTACCAATGGCCACCACCCATTCTCCCACTTCAAGATTTTCAGAACTACCCAGCTTGAGAAAAGGGAAATCTTTAGTATCCCCCGATTCACGGTTAATTTTAATCAATGCGATATCAGTTTTGGGATCTGAACCTACCAGGGTTGCAGTATATTCTTTTTCATTGCCATTATCGTCAAGCAACACAACAATTTCATCGGCCCCTTCAACCACATGAAAATTGGTCAAAATATGCCCTTCTTTGTCAATCACGAACCCAGAACCCATTCCTTGTTT
The DNA here is from genome assembly GCA_018664975.1 of Nitrospina sp. Classification (GTDB taxonomy): domain Bacteria; phylum Nitrospinota; class Nitrospinia; order Nitrospinales; family VA-1; genus LS-NOB. The sequence continues at coordinate 2,578 of JABIXH010000051.1, forward strand.
TGGTCTCGGTTGGTTTTGCCGGTCACCGAAAAAGCGATCATAAAAATCTCGAAAAGGATCGGGAGACCGGTCCTGCCCTGGCCCAGGTCGTGGGCTGGGGCTCGGGGCACGAAAATTATTATGTACCGTTTCTGTCTTAGATTTAGTACTCACGTTTACCACAGCGGGATTTTGCTTTTTAGCAATTTCAACAAATATATTGCTCGCAAGTGGCTGAGTATTACTACTTAACGCAAAAAGAGTCTCAGAAGTAATAACCATCCCAAAAGGAAATAGAAATATAAAAACCAGTGCAGTTAAACAAACGCGATGAACAAAAGATCTAAGCAT
>JABIXH010000207.1 GCA_018664975.1 Nitrospina sp.
GACAATATTATTTTCTTTATCGAGGACAAAATCTCTGGCCGAGCATTCCTGATGTTTGCTACCCATTTCCTCGATCATGCCACTCCCATCCTTGTCGTTACCGATGGTCAACGTAGGTTTGACGGATTCCCCTTCATAAATTTTAGCCATCATGGCAGGGGCGATGCATAACGCCGCTTGCGGTTTTTGTTTGGCGATGAACTCTTTCACCAATCGCATGACATCCGGGTTAACATCGCAGTCTGACCCTTTTTCCGCAAAACTGGAGAGATTCTTCGCCGCACCAAACCCACCGGGGAAGACCAAAGCATCAATATCATCCGCCTTGACCGCGTTGATATCGCGGATTTCACCACGGGCAATGCGAGCCGACTCTATCAGCACATTGCGTTTTTCCCCCAGCATTTCCTCCCCATTGTGGTGATTGATCACATGCATCTGTTCCACATCGGGGGCCATGCACACCGCCTTGGCACCGGCCCGGTCAATCGCCAATAATGTGATGACCGATTCATGAATCTCTGCCCCGTCAAATACCCCGCATCCAGATAGCACCACACCTATTTTTTTCATACTTATTTTCCCCCTGAAAAATAAAAACAGAGATTAGTTTTGAATTAAAAAACTATTTTACCACTCCCTGACAGTGGACACCAGCGCAACGCTGGCGATTAACTCCGAGTAATGGATAATCGTCTATCTTTCCCGAAAGTATTAAGGGTAATTTTCACATCGTGATGATCATCCAGTTAATACTATTCCTCTGAAAGATTCCCAAAATTTCAATCGGCTTCTAGAAAGTTTTTGGCACTGAAATAGGCCCCAAATAATCCTATACTTTCTCCCAGTGCTGTGGGGACTATTTCGGGGATGTTATTCAACAAGGTATATTGTTTAATAATTTCCGGATCGGGAATAATCTTATTAAACTGCTTAAGGCCTAACGAACCCATAATGATTATTTTTTCAGGGTCGTACGCATTGATTAAATTTCCAATTCCATAGGCATTGTATTGCTTCACCTTGTCCACAATTTCCTTGTATTCAGGGTCTTCGAATATTTCTTCTGCCGTTAATTTTCGTCCCATTTTCTCAACCGTTTTTTCAATCCCCACACCTGAGGCTTGGGCCGCCCAGCAACCCTTATGCCCTAAACAGGGGTTTGCTAAATCAGGGTTTGTTTCGAGAACGATGTGCCCGATCTCAGTTTGTCTATTATATAAACTTCCATTCATTATGACTCCCACACCAATTCCTGTACTGATAGTCACCAGGCAAAAGTTTTTTATTTCTTTGAATTGTCCCAGAGCGAGTTCCCCCTGGCTGGCCATGTTGAGATCATTACCAACAATCAGCGGAACATTAAAATAATCGCCGAGAAGACATGAAAAATCTATCTCTTCATCAAACTCCAATGGTTTTGATCCTAGTAATCTCGTGCCCTCGACAGGACCAGGAAATGCGAGGCTCGCGGCCTGAATATTATTTATAGATATTTCCGGATGCGCTTTTCTCAGAGAAGAAGAAACTCTTTTGATTTGCTGGACAAAAGAACCAACATTATTTTTTTCTGTTTTTTCATTAATAAAAGGTTCTTCTATTTTACCCTCAACAATAAATGCGGCCCTGATATTGGTTCCTCCAATATCGTAGCACTCAATAAATCCATTTTTATTGTCGGCTAGATTATTCATGTTTATTTTTCAAGTTGAGATGCGGCCCATTCATCCAGCGCCCATTCAACATTACCAGTAAGGGGTCGAATTTTACCCGCTGGCAAATCGCAGTTCTCCAATGGGGGGTTCAAGATCCGGGAAACTATGGTCGCCTTATCCTGACCTGAGACAATAACGGTTATTCGCTTGGCCGCGTTAATCACCGGCAGGCTTATGGATATTCGATTTTGCCCGGTCTCCGGGTGGGTGGCAACCCCACATAATGGGCTTGTTGAACTTGCAAGAATGGACCCGGGGAAAATAGATGCAGTATGTCCATCCGCTCCAACTCCAAGGAAAATCCAGTCAAAGCCTGGGTTCTGTCCCCTGCCAGGCGCGAAGTGTTTTTTCAGTTCACCCGCATACCGGTCTGCTTCAGCTATTGGATCATTTTCTCCATGGATTCGATGAATATTTCCACCGGGAATAGATAAGTCTTTCAGTATTAAATTATAAGCAAGCCTGAAATTGCTTTCACTATGATCCGGCTTTACGCAACGCTCATCCACCCAAAATATATGGACGATGTCCCAGGGGATCCTTTTCCATTTTTCAAATTCTGGTAGATGCTGAAACACATTGCGGGGGGTGTTTCCTCCAGACAATCCGAGGTTAAAAGTAGTTTGCTTGTTCAAAGCCTGATTAGCACCTTCAAACCATTCATCCACCAGGTCCTCACAAAGACTTTTAAAACTTGAAAATACTTTTATGTTATGACTCAAACCACAAATATTATATAAAGTTTTTCTGGTTGGTATTTATTTAGATTTAATCGCATGGCCCCCGAACCGGTTCCTTAGTCCCGCAAGAACCTTCATACTAAAAGATTCGGGTTGCCGCGACCTCAATCTTGATAAAAGCGATAAGGTTATGACTGGAGCGGGCACATTAAGGTCGATTGCAGTTTGTACCATCCATCTTCCCTCGCCACTATCCTCTACATGATCTTTAATTTTAGAAAGCTTTGGGTCTTCCTCAAACAAGATTTCTGCCAATTCAAGAAGCCAGGATCGGACCACACTTCCTTTTTGCCAAACCTTACTTATTTTATGCATATCCAGATTGAACGATGATTTCTCCATCACCTCAAATCCTTCGGCATATGCCTGCATCATGCCATATTCAATTCCATTATGAACCATCTTTACAAAGTGACCGGCACCACTGGGGCCGCAATATAAAAATCCATTTTCCTGGGACAAAGCACTGAAAATTGGGTCCAACTTGGAACAGGCTGTTTGATCGCCTCCTATCATCAAGCAATATCCATTTTCTAATCCCCAAACCCCGCCGCTGGTTCCACAGTCGATAAAGTTAATTCCTTTTTTCTCCAGCTCAAGAGCATGACTTTGTGTGTCTCGCCAGTTGGAATTTCCTCCATCAACAATAGTATCTCCCGTCTTTAATACTTTGGTTAATTCCTCAATATTCTCTTTTACCGGTTCACCTTCTGGAACCATGAGCCAAACAACGCGATGTTGAGGCAAATTCTCTACCAATTCAGGGACAGAAAGGACCCTTAGGAGTTTGTTGCCTTTTCCAAACCCATCGGCTGAAAGATTTGGGTCATAGGCAACGACCTCATGCCCATTTCTAAGCAAACGTTCCACCATATTGGCTCCCATTTTGCCAAGCCCCACAAAACCGATTTTCATTGAACATTCCATAAATTTATTTTTGGAGACAAACACACTAATTTTGACAGCATAACCTTTTTTATTCCAAAACTCTATTCATTCGCCTCTACAAAAATATAGCTAAAAAAAGATCTATATTTCCGACAAGACTAGGAACGGGTGATGGGGAGGCGACGATCTTTGCCAAAAGCTTTAGGAGTAATTTTCACACCCGGAGGACCCTGCCGGCGTTTGTATTCATTCAGATCCACCAACCGGGCGATACGCTGGATTTCGGTTTTGGATAGACCTGCAACCTTGATGTCTTCTATGGATAAATCCTGTTCGATATAACGCAACAAAACCGGGTCGAGCAAATCATACGGCGGTAGCGAGTCGGTATCTTTTTGATTAGGTCGCAGTTCTGCCGAAGGCTCTTTGGTCAAAACATTTTCAGGAATTATTTCTCGTTCCCGATTAATCCAATGACAGAGCTCGTAAACCAAAACTTTGGGAACGTCTTTGATCACGGCAAATCCGCCCGCCATATCTCCATAGAGCGTACAATAACCCATACTTATTTCACTCTTGTTGCCAGTGGTCAAAACCATCCAACCAAATTTATTGGAGAGAGCCATTAAGAGATTACCGCGGATGCGAGCTTGCAAGTTTTCTTCCGCCAGATCAGGCATTGTTCTTTTAAAAGCATCTTTTAGAATAGAATCGTAAGACTTCATCGCCGACTCGATGGGAAAAGTGAAAGTTTTTATATCTAAATTTTTCGCCAGTGCCAGCGCATCATCAATACTGCCTTTGGAAGAATGTGGAGACGGCATCAGCACCCCGATCACGTTGTGGGACCATAACGCATCGACCGCTATTGCCGCCGTCAGGGATGAGTCGATTCCCCCGCTCAAACCTATAACCACTTTAGAAAATCCGTTTTTATGCATGTAATCGCGGGTGCCCAGCACCAAGGCCGAGTACACTTCCTCCTCTTCCGATTTTTGCCTGTAAACACAGGCCGGCAGTTGGGGAACTTTTTTAATTTTGGCTTTCGACAAAGATGCCGGAGCGCGGTAGGAGCGAATTCCTTTAGCTACTGACTTTCTCTTCTTTGGAGACAACGTCACCTCAGCAAAAATAATTTCTTCTTCAAACGAGTTCCCCTGAGTGATGATTTTCCCCTTTGCATCCACCACCAGGCTCTGACCGTCAAACACCAGTTCATCCTGCCCCCCGACTAAATTGACATAGGCAATCGGACATTTATAACTTTTGGCTCGTTTGATGATCATCTGTCTTCGCGCCTTGCCCTTGCCCTTATGAAAAGGAGAAGAAGATATATTTAAAATAAAGTCTACCTCTTTACTCAAGGTCTTTCCCGGTCCGGATTCCTCCCAGATGTCTTCGCAGATGGTCAGTCCGATTTGCGCACCTTTCAAGGAGAACCGGACGGGTTCATCCCCTTCTGTGAAATAGCGCATTTCATCGAACACCCCATAATTGGGCAGAAGCGTTTTTCGGCAGGTACCGATATGTTTTCCATCGCAGATCAGAGCGGCGGAATTATAAAGATGTTTCCCTTTTTGTTCGGAAAATCCAATCACGGCTGTCAGGCTACGTGTATAGGGAGCGATTTTTTTTAAAGTTTCCCGACAGTTCTTAATGAAACTTTTTTTGAATAATAAATCTTCTGGCGGATAGCCGGTGATGATGAGTTCCGGGAACAATACTATATCGGCACCCATTTTTCGGGCTTGGGCACATGCCGACTTTATCTTTTCCGCATTGGCTTTGAATCCGCCTACCCGACCATTTATCTGCGCCAGGGCCAAACGTAGGGATACATCGGTACCGCCTTGCTTTGTTTGCGTCCCTTTTTTTGTTACTTTTCTCATATAAAAATGCTGACTAGGGTAAAAAAACCGGTGCCCATTTCGAGTTCCTGTGGAGTATACTACATTCCAAAACAAACCCCATTACCAACTCCGTTGTCAGAGTTCAAGGCATTTTTAAAATATTATGAGTGAGTCTGAGTCGAATCCTGCTGAAGAAAGCATCAAACATTCCATTCGAAAAAACGGGTTTCCAGAAAAAATTGTCCGGCTTCCTTTTAAGCCTGTATATGATGCCTGCAAAAAACACGGGACTTCGCTCGCCGATGTGTTGGACAAGCTTCAGGAGGAACAGATTTTCGGAAAGATCATTGGTAACCATCTTGAGTTTCGTTCACGTGAAAAAATTGATTTTAAACCCTCCGATGCTCCCGCCCCCGATGAGTTTTCCTGGCTCAAAGGTGCCTCGAACCTGAAAGGATTTCAGGATGCCGCCAAAGATGCCATGGGAGAAATGAGCCCGGAGAAAATGGCCGAAGCCCGTAAAATGGTCGAAAATATGAGTGATGAGGAAAAAATGAACCTCATTAAAATGTTCACCCAACGTTTTGATTCTGGAAATAAATAATAGACCTATGTTGATATTCGCCAAAGAAATTGGCCAAAGGGAGCACCACCACGCATTGGAAGAAAAGCTACCTGAAATAAAACAGTATATGGAATACCAACGCAAACTGTTTCCCTATACCGTGGTGCGGGCGGGGTTGGACCTGGCCTACAAGGAAGTGGACGACATTATGAATTTTGTCGATAATGACTGCACCCCCCCGGCAGACTCTTCCCGGCAGGAGTACCCCGCCGATGTCCCGCAGTGGTATAGAAACCGGTTTCCCTGGTCCTCCGCCTTTCTAAAAATGGAAGACATGCATTTCGTACTGGTTACTCTCATCAAGTCCATGGATTCGTTTCGCACCCACGAATCAGCCAGTGCTTATCATTGGCCCGTGCTCTACGATTGTGTCCACAATATCATTCAGGTATACAACAGTCTGGTTCGGGACGACCCAGGTAATTCCCGGGACATTCATTTGAGCAATGGGGTAGAAGTAAATTTTGACGACTTCATCAATAATTACTGGTTCGATCTTGATTTTATGATTTTCTCTCAGGCTGACTATCCTCATTCTCGCCATCAGGAAAGAAAAAATCTTTTAGAAGAGGAAGTAAAGGACATCATGTCAGAAGGCGTGGAGCCTCTGGTCGCGCTGGAAAAACTGGAAGGTCCTTTAAAACTGGATGATTCCACCCTCAAGCTTCTCCGGCGTGATCCAGTAGAAACCCGGTATCTAGAATTAAAAAGTACGACTGAAACCGGCAACCAGTTTGAAGGAATCTATAAGAAATATGTCGAAGACCCCCAACACGGCAAACTGAGCATTATCGATGCCGAATATTTAAGAAACTTACCATTAGCTATGGTGCCTCCCTCGCAGGGGTAAAGCCAAGGTAACCCGATTTGCTTTTCTGTATGCGATGCGGTTTTTTCAGGGTAATAGAAGCCGTGTCACCTACCTTTTGATTTCTGGATTTTTTCCTTGTAGCGGTTCTCTGCCTGACTAGTGGTTTTTTATCCGGGGATTTTGCCACTTCAAGATTGGTATTTTTTGTACCCCCCCAGAAAGACTGGCTCACTTCCATTCCATCAAATTTTCCCGCGGTACCTTCTGCCAACTCAACCAACTCAAAACTCTTACTAAATATATCCGTGGTAAAGGGTCCATTGGAAGATCCAGCAATAAAGTTTACCGGTGTCTTTCCCTGAAAATCCGGAGCTTTAAGTTCGAAAGTATCAAAACTAAGTTGTTGGGTCGTCCCAAAAGCGAGTTGGCCCAGAGTTTTTCCGGTCCCTTCTATAACTTGATCTTTGATATCACGACGAGTAAAGGTAACCACACCCTTCGGAGTACCAGTAAAAGATACTACAGCGTTATTAATTCCTGAAATAGATCCCTGATAAGAAACGTCAATATTTCCAGATCCAGCCTGATCAATTTTAAAAATCTCGATGGCATCAGACTCGAAGATATTGATATCACCGGATGTAGTGTTGTCAATATCCAAAGATTTCACTTTGGTCTCGATGGCATTGAATTCAGTCCCGAATCCAGTCACGACATCTGCCACCAGCCTGCCATTAGCCGCATCAATATCTAGAGAGGAATCGCTATCCCCATCGAAAACCCCACCACGGGTCGAAGTCAATGTTACTGCTGTATCCGAAGAACTAGTAGTTTGAAGCAGGCCGAGGGTAATATCTTCATCTGCAGACAGCGCCAGAGTTCCCGAACCCGCGTCAAACACTGTTCCATCCACCATGGTCAAGGCTCCACCTGACCCACTGCTATCCGAATCGTTGTTGGCCGTGACCGAAATATTTCCGGTCGTGGTTGTCAAATCGCCCGAGGCAGTAAATATAATATCGTCATCTGCCAACAGACTGATTAAACCTCCAGCAGTTGCCGCGCCTGTCACATTCAGGGAGTTTCCCCCTCCCACCGTTACATTGAGGTCTCCTCCAATAGTAGAAGTGGAAAGGGTTACTGCATTATTACTGGTTAATGTTGCGCCACCCGATGTCCCCAAAGTGTTCAAACTCACCGCACCGGTGAAAGAATTCGAGGTGTTGCTAAGTGTAATCGCCTGATCGGCAACATCTGCTGTGAAGTTTGCTGTTCCCCCAATTGTTAATGCTCCGGTATTGGTGATCGCTCCGCCTGAAGTGACGCTTAAATTTCCAGTAGTCGTCACGCCCACTCCAAAACCCACTCCTGACCCGGCATCCAAGGTCAAGCTACTGAATGAAGAAGCAGTAGTCGAAAACGTCACCGAAGATCCGGAGTTCAAAGAAAGTCCTCCAAAGCTTGAGGAAGATACGCCCTCAACAATAATGGCCCCGTTCGACACATTACCCACCGTGAGACTGCCAGCGGTGATTTGGCCCAGTTCGCTATCGGTCAGAGAAAAAGTTCCTGTACCCGTACCTAAACCAATGGATGTGCCAGATTGTGCCGTTAGGAGAGTCGTGCCCGCTGTGCCAGAACTGATCGCCCCACTTGAGTTAAAAGAAATATTGTTAGAAGTGATGGACAGTGAATTGCTATTTGTAGTGAGAGTTTTAAGCGCCGAAATGGTGAGATCTCCTACGCCGTCACTATCTGAATCCGAATTAAAACTTGTGGTTCCATTTGTTGTTAAACTTGAAGTAAGTGATATTCCATTTTCTGCGTTCACGGTCAAGCCTTGGAAGGTGGAATCCGAACTTCCAAAAGTTACTGAAGAACCAGAGGCCGTGGCATTCAAAGTAAGTGCTCCAAACTGGTCGCTATTGCTGGAGGACACGCCGTTAACCGTAATATTTCCATTTGTTCCATCACCGATGGTAAGACTTCCCGCCGTGATTTGGCCCAGTTCGCTATCGGTCAGAGAAAAAGTTCCTGTGCCCGTACCCAAACCAATGGTTGTACCCGATTGAGAGGTCAAGAGAGTTGTTCCGGCAGTCCCGCTACTCAAGGTACCGCTGAGAGCCATACTTGCCGCGGTAATAGCCAAGGCATTGTTCCCCGTACTCAATGCTTCACCCGAAGCAAGGGTGAAAGTTCCGGTACCATTATTATCTGTATCGGCATCGAATATCGCGGTGCCTGAAGATGTCAAATCATCATTGATAGTGATGCCATTGGTCGCATTGAGAGTAACAGCCCCCGCCGCAGATATACCTCCTGTGGTCGCGTCCAATGTTATCGAACCTGCGGATGCAATAAGTGATGTCCCTGAAGCCAGGGAAATGCTGTCATCCGAATCCGCTGAGTTATTGGAGTCGCCTTCCAGTATCAGGTTACCTGCTGAAGTAATACTACTATTGATGGCTAATCCTTTTGCTCCAGATAATGTTAAAGCTCCTTGCCCGGTAATGGTTCCGCCACTTTGGCCGATGGTCAATTTTCCGGAAGCGCTCAAACTGTTGCTAGCAGAAATCGTAATAGAACCGTTCACCAGGCTGAGATCGCCAGTACCAATGATATTAGCCTGCTCAGTGGTCGTGAGATTCATCCCAAATCCAGAACTAAATCCAATCCCCAAAGAACCTCCATCTGAAACATTGATGGTCGTTGATCCTGTTCCGCTATTAAGAGAGCCAGTTAGAATCAGATCATTGGCTGTGAGTGTCAGCGCGTTGCTGGTGGTTGATAAGGTTCCTGACGAAATGGTGAAATCTCCCGTCCCATTATTATCAAGATCCGCATCCAGAGCTACCGCACCATTTGCGGTGAAACTATTCCCAAGAGTGATTCCCGAATTAGCGTTGAGTGTCGCGGCCCCCGTTGCAGTCAAGGCATTGCTGACCGTAATACTGCCATTTGAGGAAAGCGTTAACGCTCCGTTTGCAGTGATCGAACCTCCCGATGCACCCAAGGTAATATTTCCTGCTGATGAGGTGATGGTCGTTCCACTTGCAAGTGAGAGTGAGCTTCCTCCTTGCAGGCTGATGTTGCCGGACCCGGTTAACGTACTATTACTCAGGGTTAAGCCGGTACTGGCAGTCATGGTCACCGCCCCTGCGGAAACCAGTGCATTATTAACATTTATTGTTGAAGCCGAGGAAGTAAGAGTCAGGTCTCCTGATGAAGTGGTACTACTCGCCGCAAGAGTCAAGGCATTTGTCGAACTCAAAGTGACTCCGCTTCCCAACGTTAGCGCTGAGGAATTTGCGTTGATGCTTAACAAGCCCGAGCTCGTAGATATGCTGTTATTTAAGGTGATTCCATTACTGGCCGAAAGTGAGATATCTCCCGTACCACTCATGGTTCCCGTCATAGTGATGCTGGAAGGGGCGGAAAGAGTCAAATTACCTGCGGTGGTCATGCCACCATTAGCCGCACTCAGAGTAATATTTCCCGCGCTGGTCAAAGTGGTCCCACTGGCAAACAGGATGTAGTCATTTCCCGAAAGAGTATCTACAGCGTTATCCGAGTCCCCGTCCAGAGACAAGGCCCCGGTAGTTGTGGTCAGGTTGGCATTCACCTCTACGCCGTCTACCGCATTTGCAGTTAATGTTGAAAACGAAGAATCCGAACCCTCAAAAACAATCGCACCTTTTGAACCGGATAGATGCGCGTCCACATTCAGTTCCACTCCGTTGCTGAAAGTTGATGTGGTCTGGGTAATCCCATCAACATAGATATCCCCGTTGGTTGAGCCACCAATGACGAGCTTATTTCCAGACATGGCGGCAAGTTCTGTGCTGGTGATGGTCATAGAACAGGAACTGCCACAGGAAGTGCCTCCCAATCCAATTTTCCCACTATCGTTATGAGTGATATTAATATTTCCCGCACCACTGCTTAAGTTGCCGGATAATGCAAGGTCATTACCCTTCAACGAAATGTCTCCGCCATTGGAGATCAAACTCCCTATGGTCAAATCTCCGGTGGCATTAAAATTAATACTGCCGCCGTTTGTAGATATGGTGTCCGAAGAGCTAGCGAAACTTATTGTTCCGGCTGTTACCGTGAAGGTTACCGAATTACCACTGCCCTGCTGCAAGTTGAGCAGGTTATCGCTGAGGTCACTTAACGAAATACTGCTGGTGGCAAGAAGGATGATGTTGGTAGTCGAAGAGACCGCTTCAAGAGTATCTTCATAAATTGTGGTAAAAGTAGAGGCACCACTGGCAGTGGTAGAACCCGACCCGTCAGCAATGGTGATGGTATCTGGATCAAGAAGAAGCGTACCGGTTTTCCCATTAGGGGCCGTGGTGTCTACCGACCCGTCAAAATATAATTCCTCTTTTCCGGAAACTTCAACCAGTCCCCCATCCCCAAAATATTGTCCACCCCGGCCTCGGACGATGCCGTAAAACCGCATTCGCCGATCTGCCCAGAATATAATTTTTCCACCATTACCACTGGTCACTGCATCAGCAAAGGTCTGAGTATCCGGACCAATATAGGAATCCGTAGCGTTGGGAACCGAGCCTTGTCCCTGATAGTCCCCACCGAAAAGGAGTGTTCCACCGCCCAAATCTCCCGAAACATCAATGAAACCATTTCCAGAAAAATCCAGCATGTCGCCAAGAACATGAACGGTACCTCCCGTCTCTCCCTGCCCATAACCTGAGGCATCCAGCGTACCGGACACGCTGACCTCACCCGCCTCCCCGCCCATGAGAATGATCTGTCCATTTTTTTCAACAACCGAACGCGCCTGGATAACCCCATCCATATTGATCACCCGGTCGACAATATTCTGAGCGGCATTGACATCCAACCGAACCACCCCGCCATCAGCAAAGATACTTCCACTGTTGGAAACCAGAGAAGTTAATGCCTGTCCATTTATTCCCGTCACCTGCCCCATTACCTGGCTGTCTACTCCCAGATTGATGAGTTGGTCCCCGTAAAGGTCAACGGTAAAGGTTTTTCCGGAAGCAAGGCTTACCTTACCCAAACGAGCGTTGATAATCCCCATGTTCTGCACACCAGGAGCGACGAAAGCAACCAGGCCACCCTCTGCCGCAGTAATAATACCCTGATTGACAACTGTTGAAGACAGGCTTGAGGGTACGCTGAAGTTATAATTACCGTTCAAAAAATCCGCATTAGATATATTACTGGTGGTGGCGATCAAGCCATTAACATCCACCTGAGCATTACTTCCAAAAAGAACGCCATTGGGGTTAATCAGCCAGAGATCGCCATTGGAGGTTAGCTTACCGAATATACTCGAGGGGTCATTGCCAGTCACTCGATTCAGGGTTACTCCGCCCTGAGATAATTGAAAGTCAACATGTTCGGTACTCTCAATGCCAAACGCCTGCCAATCAATGATAGCTTTGTCGGTAGTTTGCTGAATGATTAATTGCTGTGAAGAAACAGAATCAATAGTGGCTGAACCTGCTTGAACTGTGCCTCCTGAAGGAAGGGCATAAACTATGGAAGGAAATATTCCAATCAGATAGGTTAAAAATGAAATCAGAAAAATGGATGCGTTGCTCGGCTTTTTTGAAACCTGCCGGGCCGTGCGCGGTGGGAATAGGCTCCAAGCTTTCGGCTGTCGCTTCAGCTTTACCCTTGCACTGGTAGTTACACCAGGTTGCGAGAATGCGATCTGATTCATTTTAAAAGCGTTCATAAAATAACTAAAACCTTGCTGTCAAATTAAAAAAGAATCTTCCGTCTTTGTTGCCCTCTGCAGACACTTCCTGATCCAATGGCTTGTCCCATTCCAAATATCCCGAAATCTTTTCTGTCACGTTAAATCGAACACCGAGTCCTAATGAAAATAGATCCTCGGTTTTTAAACCCGTGGAGGTGGGAATGCGATTCCAAATCTTACCGTAATCAAAAAAGGTATAGGCCTGCACATCCCTGAGATATTTTTTCTTTGTCTGGATAGCTTTTTGAAGTTCCAGCTTAAAGGACAGACCTTGATCACCAGTAATTTCAGAAGAATCATAAGCTCGACCATATTGGGAGCCTCCCACACCAAATTCTTCAGAAGCAAAAAGTTTTTCTAACGAATACTGCCAGGACATCGACCCCAATAACATCCAGGAAGGTGCTAACTGCTGAAGGCGGAGCATTTCTCCAGAAACCTTGGTAAAGTCACTGTGGCCTGCGCCACGAGTCAGGTTTTCTGATCCCGTTTCAGTGGCATCAAAGATGTCAAAGCCCTTGCTCAAATTAAAACTTATCAGGTTTACCCCTCGATGCTCATCCACAAAGTCGTAAGACAATCCCAAATTAACGATGCGAAGACGATCTTCTGAATCCAATACACCCAAAATATCCGTGGAAGAGTTTCGGTGTGTAAAGCCAACAGATCCCGTCAAATTTTCAGCTCTGGATCGAATAAAGGGATGTGATATTTTTAGGGTGAAAGTTTTACTTTTTCCCGCTACCTCAAAATCTTTGAGAACGGACCCAGGCTCAGATTCACTGACAGACGCAGAGAAAAATAGTTTCGTGCCTTCGGAAGATATGGGTTGTTCATAGAAACCGCTGAAAAATTGCAACTCATCAGTGTTCGTGGTAACTACACTTTGCAAACCGATCCGCTCATAATTTCTAAAAAGCGTGTTACCCGATAACCCGGCATTGATTTGAATAGGTCCGTTAAATTGAGTACCCCGGTTATCCACACCCAAACTTCCACCATAGGCTTTATTGTCAAGAATCAGTGTCATGTTGGTGGCCCCCTGCTTATGTTCGGAAGGAGTGAGAACCGATTTAACTGAAACTCCCGGCAAGTCATCCACCAATAGCAAATACCGCTCTAGATCCTTCGCTTTCAGAGGACGCGATTTTAAAAGCCCTCTTCGGTATTGATTGAGAAGCTTTCTCGGTCCACGCACTTGTCCCTGAATAACCACCCGGTCCACAAATCCCTCAATCACATCGATTTGTACAATACCCCCTTCTATTTTCTGAGGAGGCACCACCGCTTTAGATAAAATATAGCCATCATTGCGATACATGTTAGTGATTTCCTGAGCTATGGTGTAGACCTGCTCGAGATTAATCCTTCGATGTAAATATCTTCTGAATAACCGAGAGAACCTTCGCTTGCCATAAATCGTAGAGCCTTTGATAACCATTCTCTGGAGCAAGAAATTAACCTTCTTCATCCCTGAAGGGAAAACAGGCTTCAAACTATCGGGTTTGACGGGAACCACCTGAGATTTTGGGAACTCCTGTTTTTTAAACCGCTCTTCAAACCGCTGAGGAGCCGCCTGTTTATAGGTCTGATCCCGTCCTTGGGGTGTAATTTGGGCGTAGGATAGCAATGACATAGAACTCCACCAAAGGTAGGCAAAAACTCCTATCAGCGTTATTTTGCTAAATATTCGATTGTTTGCCTGTATCCAGTCCATTCACTTAGCCTTATTCTTAACGGTATTCTGGAACCCAAAGTTAAGCATTTCCCGCATGGATCGAAAGCCCTTGAAATACCGAAAACAAAGGGGTTGCATGATTTTTCCTCAGAGACAAATCAACCCACCCCAGCTCAAAATAGCCTGAGATTAGTCCCCAATTATCAAGGCATTTGTCCGCACATCCTCAGCGAAGCGCCGCTTGATGCAAAACCCTTTGATTTCAAACTTTTTTTAAAAAATAATTCATTTTTTTGACCCAAAATTGGGCATAGTTATTCGCTACATATTAAGAGCAAGGAATATGCCAAAAGGCCATGCTCACGAGAAAGACAATAAATGATTGAAAAATATGAGTTTATAGATGATTTTTTGGGGTTTTAGCGATCGGGGCTTAGCCAGAGAGGCAAAAAGTTCACCCAATCGTCAATTTATTGTTTTCCTGCCTGATTCACTAGATTTACAAAAGGATTTCTGAGGTTGGACAAAAATGGCGGAAATGTATAATTACCTGCACTTGATATATTTACAAATAGCCAATTAGGGCCTATGATAAATGGTGATTAAGGCTCTTCGTATCTACAGATGCAAATGTCAACTTTGTAAAGTCAACTACAGCAAAAATGAAACCCATGAATACTTTAAATATGTGCGATTTTTGTTCTCTCGAAAGGTCTGAATGCGGTGCCCAACCCATTCTGGCAGATTTACTGAAACTCAAAAATCTTGCACCCAAGCACTCAGAATCTGTGGTCGCCTGTGATAAATATATTAGTCCCGTGGACGTGCTGAAAGATAGATTCCACGACCCCAGTTTGTAGGAAAAACCGGACTTGGCACCCACCTTTTTAATTTTATCTCTCCCCCTGCCTTTAGTCCTTAAATCACATATCCCGTTTAGTTTTACTCAATGAAATCAGCTATTAACATTCTTGACAGGGTTGTGACATTGACTTAACAGATATGTAATGGATATTACCTAAACTAGTCCTTGAATCCACATACTTCTGAAAGGGAAAGAATTATGACTTGGGAAAGGGACAAGAAAAAAAAATTAGCTGAATATCTATGGACTGAGATCAACAAAGCAATCCTGAAATCTCCTGATGTTCAGTTCTCCATAAAAAAACTTCAAAAATTACAACTATTGGATTATGTTTCGGAGTTTAATCTGGTCTTGGAAGTGGACAAGCTGATAGAGAGTATTTTGAAACAAAATGCCACTAGGGAAGCAAACACTCAGGATTTGGATAAATTGAAAGAAGAATTTTTAGAGGCTGAAGCAAATTCAGATTTGGAAGAATTACAATTGCCTGCAGAGGCTGAAGAAAGTGAAACACCGGATCTTTCCTCACCCTTTACTCCCAGCCCGCTACAATGGGTTGACGGCAAAGCCTTATCAGACAATGAAATCCGTTTTGAAGAATATTTTAACCAACGGTTTGATGAGAAGCACTGGATGAAAAAAGCCAAAATTCGTTTTGATTGCTAGCCCATATCATAGGGACATCATCCTAATTATGAGTCGAGAGCTGTTAGGCTAGAAAAGAAATTTCGATTCATTAACGATCTGCGGCAAGCAAATGGTTGGCGATAAGTATGATATTTTGCTTGTTGACCGCAAGAAACTCCGCTTTAAACAAAACATTCCCTGTAGCCAGACAGTAAACCGTTGCATCAATAATTGGAATGAAACTCTCCTCCCCCTGATTTAACATATCCAGGAGACGGTTACTCGGAAGCTTGGAAATTTTTCCTTCTATTTTTTCCCCCGATGTTCGAATGATTGCGTCAATGGTTTCTTTTTTTATAAAAGCGTTGTAAGCCATAGCCCAATCCTCTTAAGTTTCCCATAGTTTGCCCCGCTACTTCTAAATTGGATGAATTCAGTTTAACCTTCCCAAAAATCAAAATCCAGAAAAAACCTTTTTGTTTTCAATGCGCTACGGGTTGAACATGCGTATTTTTCACTTTACGTCAGTTTGTCCACCGGTTCTTTCTTTAAGGTATATGGCCCCTATGTTACAATCGCCCGGATACAAAAAAACCTCTGAATTCCAATTCATTTCAAATTATTATCACCCTTTTAAACTCCCCTTAGTATGAAATCAAAAACGATTCCGACACAAAAAATCGTACCCAACCGCCTACAGGGTACGGATGGAATTCGCCGGGAAATTAAATCAGCAAAAGATTCAGAATGCAAGGGGTCGACCCCGCTTCAAACTTTTCTCGAAAAGGGCTGGATCACCGAAGAGTTTATGGAACTTTATGTCTACTGTTACATAAAAAACCAACTCAAGAAAAAACCGGTTTCATCCATAAAAAAAACTTTTGTCATCGGCTGGGACCCCAGAGATTCTTCCGGAATCTTTACAGATGCGGTAATTCGAGGGGTTCGCAAAGCAGGTGGAGAGGCCCTGATTCTAGGCATAGTACCGACTCCTTTAGTACCCCTTTTCATGCTACATGAAGGTGCCGCAGGTGGCATCATGGTCACCGCATCCCACAATCCTAAAGACCAAAACGGGATAAAGCTTTTTCTGCCTTTTCATGGCATGAAACCGTTACCTGCAGACGATGTCAACCTTACTCAGACACTTTTAAAGCAAAACTTTGGTGCGATAAAAAAAATCTCACTTAGAGGCAAAAAAACCGATTGCAGACAAAAAGCCCTGCAACTATTCCGGAATTTTTCTCTAATGCAAGAAAATTCCTGGATTGATTCCCCCGATGCTTTAAAAGCCCTCATTCTGGTAGTAGACCCCGCTTTCGGCGCACTCAAAGAAATCGCCGCGCAAATTTTTAAGGAAACCGGAGTCGGAAAGGTAATAGAAGTCAATGCAGGAAAAAGTGGGGCCGTTAATTTTCGCTCCGGAGTTGCCGATCTGGAAGGGTGCCCACGTATTACTGCAGAAATGATTTTGAAGCCCACCGGAATTTTTCATTCTCATAAAGCCATCATCAAACTTTTTGAAATCGGCCGGGCTAACAAAAAATCGGCGGTGGCAGGCAAAAAAAGAATTGCCGGAGCTATCTTCGATGCAGATGGAGACCGCTTCTTCTGCCTGAAATATGACCCGTTTCAGGATACTTTGTGGGTTTTAAGTGGCGACGAAACCGCGATTCTGCAAGCACGACATTTAGTATCTCGCTACCCCAACAAATATCAAGGCTCCCTTTATATCAATACGGTAGAGAGCGACCTCAATGCTTCTGCATCGGCAAAATCAATGGGACTCACCCCTCTCCTCACCGCCGTAGGGGATAAATGGATTCTGCTAAAAATCCATCTGGCCCTATTGGAGCAAAAATTATTGTCGACAAAACTTTCACCCAAAACACAAAGGGGTCTCAAAAATAAAATTGCGCTACTAAAAAAAGTTGGAGTGACTCAGGTGGGTACCCTTCAAAGCCTCGAGGCATCCATTCCCAAAACCCAGGGAGCAAAAAAAATTAATTCCGCGGTTTTGGCGGTAGGCAGTGAGGAAACAGGACATAACATCACTACCGCTTTATTAACACGTGCAAAAAAAGCAGACTTGTCAATACATTCAGGAAATGGATTGAAAAGTGCTCTCAACACCTTTTCCGCTACCGAATATCTGGCAACGACCCTGCCATCCAAAAGATATATAAAAGCGGTTCGCCAACCATTTTTGCCTGGATTTAAATCCACGCTCTATGCATATTATATTCGCCAGGAGTTATTTTTTAAGGATTCTCAAGTTTGGAAAAAAGTAAAACGGTTATTATTTCAAACCACCAAACAATGTGGCTATACCGTCAAAACCCGAAATTTCCCCGATGATCCAGATATGCTATATATTTCTCTATCAAATGGAAAAGCCGGAATCTTTGTAAGAAATTCTGGCACCGAAAACAAAATTAGCGTTAATCTGCGTGGGAGAAAGTCGGATAGCGTGAAGCTCAATAAAATCGGGCTTGAGATTCTTAAACTTTTGTTCTCCCAGCTTAAAGACAGAGACAACCATTTTTATAAAATGGAACTATACGTCCTCAGTCAAATTGCTTCACGACCAATCATTGATGCAGATCTGGAGATAAAGAATCAATACAAATCCAGGCTTATCAATGAAATGAGAAAACAGAACCTGATTAAATTGAGTCCCGAAGGAAATCGCATGACTCCATTGGGCAAGTGGTACATAAACGCACCCGTATGACGCGGGACATAACGGGCAATACCGGGGGTACTCTGTGAAAGATTTAAACTTGTTTTTTTCCGACTTGAGCGAGCCAGATATTTTTTCTGACTGCGAACAGGTGTGGGATCCTATAAAAACACTGGGGTCCCGTCTGGAAAAATTATTACGCAATAAAACACAGGGCGTATCTTATGCTTCCCATTTGCATGGAGCGCAAACCACTTTAGATTCTGCCAGTTATCACCGTGGCGGAAAAGGGCTTTATGTTCAGGATTGGATTGATTTGACCGAGCCCGTTTATTTAAAAGAACTGGATATTTTTATTGGTAGGGGGACACAGTTGGAACCTTCGGCCATTATCAAGGGCCCCGCCATAATAGGAGAGAGTTGCGACATCCGGCAGGGTGCCTATATCCGTGGAAATGTCCTGATCGGAAATAACAGCGTGGTCGGCCATGCCACCGAAATAAAAAACAGCATCCTCATGAACCATACTGAAGCCGGCCATTTCAATTATATCGGTGACAGCATTGTCGGGAACCATGTCAACCTGGGAGCAGGGTCGAAACTAGCCAACCTGCAATTCAGAAGTTCCGATGAAAAACTCAAAAACTATATCAATCCGATTCAGATTCCTCTCGACTCTGGAATTGTGGATACCAAAATGGAAAAACTGGGGGCAGTGATTGGTGATAATGTTGAATTGGGTTGCAATTCCATCATTTGCCCTGGCGCACTGTTGGGAAAGGCTGTCTGGGTCTACCCCGGCTTAACAATCCCTAAGGGCTATTATCCTGAAGGAACTTTACTCGTCCCCAAAGACCGCAAACCCCGAACCATACGGAATTAATGAACGACAACGAATCCGATAACCAGGCCCGGCTTGATGGTTTTTTTGACATGTTTGACTCTGTCGAAGATGATATTGCTGATTTGATTTCTGATGAAAATGAAAAACCATTGGAAATAGGGGGCTACGAGTGCCTGATCATCGCCTTTAGCAATATGAGTATTTACTGCGAAAATGTTGGGATCCCTTTAAAACAGATAGAAGGTCAATACGAGGAGTTGAAGAAATCTCAAACAGGGGAAGATTTTGGCGCATTCACTGTATATGAAGCTCTGGATGAAAATAACGAGATCGTCAATTTTTGCAAAATTCTGGAACGGATTGAGGACAGCTTTTCGGCTTTGGAAAAACGGAGTGAAAAAAGTGGGGAAAATTTTGACGAATGGACCTGCATCCTCATCATGTATTCCTATTTGAGGAATTACTGCGAAAAAGAAGAAGTCGACTTTGAAATGCTTCAGAAAGAAATATCGCGCATTCATTCTGAAATGGATAAAGATGAAAGTTCTTAAATAAACCAGCAATGTTATTTTGCAGAATCCCTACCTATTAAATGATATATTTGGTATGGTATTTGTCTGCGTGCTCACCCCTTTTAATATAGTTAAAAAATCCGGATAAAAGGAACTACGCGTAATTTTATACTCAATGCGGATGTGGCGGAACTGGCAGACGCGCTGGATTTAGGATCCAGTGGGCAACCGTGGGGGTTCGACTCCCTCCATCCGCACCACCTTCCCAGGTGGGGGGAGTTTGCTAAGGCCCTGCAAAAGGGGTAAAAC
>JABIXH010000208.1 GCA_018664975.1 Nitrospina sp.
CTTATGGCGGTTTCGACGGGTTCGGGCAAGAGTGTCGGGCTAAACGCCATGATCTGCAGTATCCTTCTGAATGCGACGCCGGATGAAGTCAAAATGATAATGATTGATCCGAAGATGCTTGAGTTGTCGGTTTATGATGGTATTCCTCATCTGATTTCTCCGGTGGTCACCAATCCTAAAAAAGCCGCCGCCGCGCTCCAGTGGGCCGTTAACGAAATGGAATCGCGATACAAAATGATGGCTGAATGTGGTGTGCGCAATATTAATGGTTTCAATGAGCTGGCAGAAAAACTTCAAAAAGAATATGAAGTAGAACTGAAGAAACGGGAAAAAGCCAATAAAGGAATCCAACCCCCAAAGGATGAGGACGGAGAAGAGGAGGAGGATTCGATTCTACCGGAGCCGCCGGCTAAACTCCCCTATGTAGTTATCCTGATTGATGAGTTGGCTGACCTTATGATGGTTGCATCAAAAGGTGTTGAAGACTCTTTAACCCGGCTGGCTCAGATGGCGCGGGCGGCAGGCATTCATCTTATCGTTGCCACGCAACGTCCTTCGGTGGATGTCTTGACGGGAATCATCAAGGCTAATTTCCCTACGCGCATGTCTTATAAAGTTACTTCCAGAGTAGATTCGCGGACTATTCTGGATGCCATGGGTGCTGACAAACTTCTTGGTAAAGGGGATATGTTATTTCTACCTCCCGGGACCTCTAAACTTCTTCGATTGCACGGGGTGATGGTCAGCGATGATGAAATACAGCGAATTGTGGATTTTATCAAAAAGCAGGCCAAACCACATTATCAGGAAGATATTTTCGATTCAGTTGTTCTGGAAGATAAGAGTGGAGGGGAAGAGGAAGAAGAGTTTGATGAAAAATATGATGAAGCCCTTGCTATCGTTGCCAAAGACAGACAGGCCTCCATATCCTATATTCAACGGCGTCTGAGAATAGGCTATAATAGAGCCGCACGAATCATTGAAACTATGGAGCGAGAAGGGGTGGTGGGTCCATCTGATGGAGGCAAACCCCGCGAAGTCTATGTCAGCCCGATTGAAATTGAATAGGGTTTCCCTTGTTTTCCGATTTACCCTGGTACTTTTTGTTATGTGTTGCACGGCACAGGTAGTCGGAACCTTTGCAGGAGTTTTTTCTTACCGGGATGACAAGGGTGCTCTCCATTTTACGGATGACATATCCAAGATTCCCAAACAATACCGCCAAAGCGAAAAAGGAGTCCGCCAGCATCGCGAGGCTCGAGGCGCACATCGCTCTACACCTGCCCCTACTACTGTCCCTTCTTTAGAACTTCCCGGATCTTTTGCACAAAACCAGGAAATTCAGGTTCCCCTTATTCCTGTAAGCGGAGGAAATTTTTTAGTCGATACAGTTCTCAATGGTCGGGTCAAAGCTCGGTTAATGCTGGACACGGGCGCCTCCCTCATCACCCTGACCGAAGAGATGGGTCGCAAATTGGGAGTTTCGCAGTACGGGGACTCTGCCGAACTGCCCTTCAATACAGCAGGCGGGGAAGAGTGGATGCCGTTGGTCGCGCTTGATACGGTTACCATTGGTAAAGCACAAACCAGATTGGTCGAAGCGTCTATCAACAGTCATATTAAGGATATTGATGGTCTATTGGGAATGAGTTTTCTGGGAGACTTCCGGTTTGAAATTGATCGTACCAATAAACGCCTCACTTTGAAGCCTTCGCGGGTTGCAGGCGAACAGGCGTGGGATGGAAAGTCAGGGAACTGGTGGCTCGCACGATTTGAACATTACGACTCCATCATCAAGGGTTATACTTCCCGCGCCAGCTTCCTCAAACGCCGGGGACATGAAAAAGCTCCGAACTTGCAGAAGACGGTAGACTTCTATCAGGGCCTGCGCAAAAAATTGCAAAACCGGGCATCCATATTTGGTCTGCCTGAACGTTTCCGGTCTTCCCTTTAGTCCTATGGATGGCGAACATGCCGACCCCGAGTTCATTTTTGTCCTACTTGGTGCCAGCAACCTGGCCAGGGCTTACTCTGCGCTGACCCGACATATTTCCAACAACATTTCAAAAGCCCGGTTTATCAATGCGCTGGGACCAGGCCGGGGTTATTGTGCCAGAGGGGGATTGCTAAACTTTTCCTATACTCCCATCGGCGAATGCCGGGTCATGGCATCTGCCGAAGGTTTTGTGCGTCAAGGTGGAAGGCTAGCTGTACTTGTGACAGATATTGGCAATGACATTATGTATGGAGTGCCAGATCAAACTCTCATCGAATGTCTGGATGAATTGATTGATAAAACCCTGCAGTGGGATGGAGAAGTATTTTTGACTTCTATTCATGTGGATGTATCTCGCGATATGGGAAAGATTTCCTTTAAGTTGTTGAAGAAAATTTTTTATCCCAAAAGTCTGGTGACTTTTGACCAGGCTGATTCTGCAATTAAAAAGATAAACTATTATCTCCTTGAAAAATCGAATCAGAATAAAGAGGTGCATTTGCTGAGTGGATTGGAGGCCTACTGCGGCATGGATAAAATTCATTTCAGCTTGTGGAAAAGTCATATTGCCTGGTCATATATTGCAAATGAAATGCTAATGGCACTGGATGTGACCCCTGCAGGAAATATTGGGCCGACTTCTGCCGCGATTTCCCTGTGTGGTAACCTCAAACGCCTGATCGCTTCTGATATGCTGAGGATCATAAAAAAATCGAAAGGCTTTTTTTAGGAATATTTGATCTTTATCAAGAAGGTTGGCAAAAAAAAATAGTGAATAAAACTTTTTTCGGGAAATTTTAATGGGGTATTGCCTTGCAGTCTTTCGAATAGGGACTTACATCGTGGTGTTTGGAGTGTTTGTGTTTGTCGGGGTGTGTGGGCATGTCCTGTTTTTTATGTCACCTCAACGGCTTTTAAAATGGATCTCCTTTTTTGCTCAATGGTGGGCTCGCGTAACCTGCATGGTTTTGAATATCCAATTCCATATTGAAGGAGATCTCTGTGCAAAGCCAGGATCATTAATTGTCGCCAACCATGTGGGGTCGCCGGATATTTTTATTCTGGGGGCGTGTTTTAAAGGATTTTTTGTTTCCAAAGCCGAGATCGCAGACTGGCCTTTTTTCAGTTGGCTGGCCCGATTGGGAATGACAATATTTACTGACAGGAGTAAACGCCATCAGGTGAAAGCCATTATTAAGGATATTGGGGAACGCTTAAACGCTGACCATTCTGTAATCCTGTTTCCAGAAGCTCAGGCAACAGATGGAACTGATGTCGTTCCCTTCAAGTCTGCGGTCTTTGAATCGGCTGTTCTTACTAAACGACCTGTATTACCTGTGGTGATTCGTTATCATGATGGTCATAAGCCAACGATTGCCCATTATGGAGATAGTTTTATCAGGCATTTATTCACTTTGCTGAAAGCACCCAGGCTTAAGGCGACTGTAATGATTTTGCCGGAAATTTCAGCGGAGCTAAATCGACAAGCGTTGGCAGAGAAAAGTTATCGGGCTATTCGCGTTAAAGTTGTGGACACCTCCAAAACTCAAATTGGCTATTAACGCCTTGGCGAAGCTGACGAATGCGATGGAGCCTATTTCCACCGGGCTCGGTCCGGCTGTTTTTATAATGGACTTTAATTTAATAATAACGTTACATTACCACTAGCCGTGGGGGCAGATAGCAATTACTCATTCTGGCGAGAAAATTTTTTTGGTGGCTTGATATATTATTGCCAGGTGCCAGTAGAGGTATTTTAATTTTTCAAAGGATTCAACATGATCCATTCATTTAAAGGCGAAAAACCGGAGATAGACGATTCTTCTCTGGTAGTAGAAAGCGCGCAGATCATTGGTGATGTAAAGATTGGTGAAGAAAGCAGTGTGTGGTTTAACGCAGTGATTCGAGGCGATGTGAATCACATCCGCATTGGCAAACGCACCAATATTCAGGATGGCTGTGTTTTACATGTGGCACGCAAAACCCTTCCTTTGATTATTGGGGATGAAGTGACTGTGGGCCACAATGTTACTCTGCATGCCTGTACCATTGGATCGCAGTGTCTCATTGGCATGGGCGCAATTATTATGGATGGCTCGGAAGTGGGGGAACAGTCCATTGTAGGCGCGGGTTCATTGGTCACCCCGAACACGAAGATTCCGCCAAAAAGTCTGGTGCTGGGCTCGCCAGCACAAGTAAAACGCGAATTGACTGAAGAAGAGATTCGCGGTATCCGCGAATCTGCCGCCAACTATGTTGGCGATATTGAAACCTACCTCGATTAAAGCGAATGACTGTTCCCATTGCAGTGATTGGTGGCAGTGGAGCCTACCATCTTCTCACCGGGCAGGCCCTGGGCCAGGAAAAGGATTGTGAAGTTTTAAATACTCCTTACGGTAAAAGTGCTCCCATTCACTGCTTTAGTTTTGCCAACCAGGAATTTTTATTTTTATCTCGCCATGGAGAAACGGATTACTCCCTTACGGCTCCTTTTGTTAATTATCGGGCTAACATCCATGCTCTGAAACAATGCGGAGTCGAACGGATTATTTCCTGGTCTGGCCCAGGAATTATCAATACGGTCTTCAAGCCGGGAGATTTTGTGATACCGCACGATATCATTGATGAAACCCGCAATCGGGAAACTACTTTTTTTAAGGATACAGGGATTGGGTTCATCCGCCAGAACCAACCCTTTTGCCCGCAAATTGCTACCGCCTTGCACGATACCCTGCACGCGAGTGAACTACCTCATCATGAAGAGGCTGTCTACGCATGTACCGAAGGGCCGCGTTTGGAGACCCCGGCGGAAATCAGGAAACTTCGTATTCTGGGTGCTGATTTGGTCGGCATGACCCTTGCTCCGGAGGCTTTTCTCGCCCGCGAAATGGAAATGTGTTACACGCCTTTCTGTTATCTGACAAATTATGCCGAAGGGGTAAAACCCAGAGAATTCAAGAAGGGCGAATTGTTTGAAGGTATGCAAACAGAAGAGGAGCGAAAGCAAGTCGATGCGGCGATTAAAAAATTTCCTGATTTAATTCGCAAGGTCTTTGAGAGTCTGCAAGGAATTGAACGAAACTGCAATTGCCCGGATGCATTGCGCCGATACAAGGAGAAAGGCATGCTTCCGTAATCAAAGGACCAATGTGGGGCTGATAGAACTGTTTGAATTCGGAGTCTAAACGATGAAGTGCCCTAAATGTGGTTCCGAGCAGATTGAGTCTGAGTCTTGTGTGAATTGCGGGGTCATATTTGAAAATTATTTTCGCAGTCAAAAAAAATCTTCACAAAATATTCCTCCTCCTGTAGTTTCTGCTCCTGAGTCCCAAGGCAATAAAGGGTCCGTTAAAATGGACCTTAACTCCCTGCATGGCATAGCTCTGGGAACCGTATCCGTTTTAGGTGCTATCAAAGCAATATTTTTAGAACTCAGTCTTGTTTCTTCTATGATATTGATTCCGTTTTACTTTAGTTTTGTACCTGTGGTTTCAGCATTTTGGGGAGATGCCTTTTATATGTATTGGCGTTGGGAAGGAAAATTTATTCCTTATGAAGGGCGTTGGCGTACACCCCTGATTATATTTTTTATGATATCCAGTATCGTATTTGCAGTGATGTTCTTTAAATTGGATAGATAAGCATAGTTTCCCTCACTAGAAGAGGTGAGAGGGTATGCGGCTGAGACTTCCCCAATACCGTTTATCAGAAAAAATTATTATTTCAGTTAGTCCAGCGTTACCTTGGCTAATCGGGCCAGGCTTCAAATCCTCCGGTCATGCTATAGACTTCCTTGAATCCATTTTGCGAGAGGTATTCGGCGGCACCACGACTTGAGATACCGTGGTAGCAACAAACGACCAACGGCTTTTCCTTATCAGTCTTTTCGATAAACTCTTTAACATTGCTGTCGTTGAGCGATATAGCATTAGGAATATGGCCGGAGGAATAAGACCCTGGATCGCGAATATCGACCACGATTACAGATTCTTCTTCAACCATCTCCTGTACCTTGTGAGCATTTATTTCTTTAAACATTTTGGAATGTCCTTAGTCAGGTTAAAAAAAATTAAATTACTTTCCGCTTTTTTGCATCTTAAAACCAGCAATAGTTAGATGAAGAGTGAGCTAAAAAGTTCCCTATTAAATATAAGGACAAAATGAATTTATCGCAATTACAAGAAAATCTGGAATCCATTCGGTTAAAGGGCGATAGGTTTGAGACGGTGGAAAAGTCGGTGGAATATGCCAATGCCTGCCAGCAGGTAAGAAAATATGAAGCCGCAATTGCTTGTCTGAATAAGGTATTGCCTGATGCCAGGGAAGAGGTGAGTTTGCATGGCGTGGTAAAAACCGCATTAGGAACTGCTTTCTGGGAAAAGGCACAATTGCAAA
>JABIXH010000210.1 GCA_018664975.1 Nitrospina sp.
TCTTGCTCATTACAACCTCCTTAATAAGGAAAAGTTTAGCAGAAAGTACCTCTTAGCTTTTTAACTCTTTTGGTCCACTTTGGGCTGACGTTAAACAGAACGCAAAAAAATTATATTTATCGGTGACTTTAGTACCGTCAAGGTTAAATAACTCTATTGTCCCCTCAACTGTGCTCTTTTTGATGTCTTTGATTTTTACAGTAACGCGCTCTTTATATTTTTTTCGGGTTTTGCCTCTTACCTCAAAAAATTCGGTTTCCCAAAGCCCAACAACCGGAAGAAGTTTTGTGGCCATAGTCCGCGCTCTCAATTAATTCTAGGAAGAGTGCATTTTACACAATCAGGTATTACAAATCAAATACAGCCAGATTTACCCCCAAACCCCATCAACTCCATATCCCTGGCCTTTTTGCTTTCTCCGTTAAGATTTGGTACTAATGGGGTAAACCAAAATAACCAAGAGGGCATCATGAATAAACTAATAATTCTAATTGCCGTTTCACTCACCGTCTCTATTGGTTGCGCTCGAACCCTTGTGAGCATGAAAGAGGAATGTTCCTCTTATGGTTTCAAAGAGGGCTCTGATAAATACGGCGAGTGCATGATGACCTTGAGCCAGAGAGACATTGACCGTAGAAGCAAGGCTTGGGATGATTGGCAAAAAGACCAACAACGGTACGCTGATGAACGCAATGAGAGGCACGACCGCCAAAGGCAAAGTATTCGTGATAATCAAATGGAGCCGCTTTTCAAGCCAACCCCCAGCATAAACTGCACATCCACAACCCTCGGGAACACTACGAGAACAAACTGCTATTAGCATGAATAAATCCTTCCTGAAAAAATCAAACATATTCGCTGGTATTTGCCTTTTCCACATGGGCCTCTTGATGATTATTATTGGAACGGGCCAGAATGATGGAAATATCTGGAACGGCGAGAATGATTTTATTGCTGCTGTGTTTTGCATTTATGGCGTTTCCTTTGCTTTAGCGCTCTGGTACTATTTTCGCCCACAGAGGAAAAGTGATTAATTAATTTCATCGCCCGTTTTCTTTTTTGCCCGCTGCTACTGGAAACCGTTCCGCTGATTCCCAAGGCTGTAGCCAGCGCGGAATAATCCGACTCAATGTCCCAATCATAATCAATGCATAACACATTTAAACTAGAGAGTGCGAAAATCTGCCAGAGGCATGTCAATGCAGAACCCTGTTTGATGTCTTGGCTCCGAATAGTTTTCTTCATCCGGCTTGCTTTCAAACGAAGGAAATCTAACCAGTGGCAATATTAGCTTAGAGGATTCTTCTAATCTAACAATTCGTTTTTGAATTTTTGATGTCATGCTATTACCCCTTGTTTGGATTTGTTGAAGGACTCTACTGGACCCGTGCTGGAGGAAAACTGAGGCTTGAACTCCGCATCATTCCTTGGTGGTGGGTCAATAATTTCCACAACAAAAACATTGTAATCTTCCAGGTCTCCCGAATACCCGGATGCTTTAAAAAGCTCTTCCTTTGTTTCACCCTTATGTTTAATCAGTCTGATCCACGGCAACCCATTCGTTGGTGAACGCTTCTCCAGTTTTTCTATTCGCTTTTCTTGTTGTATGGTCATAGCTGATTCCTCATTTAGATGATTTACTAATTTTCTCCATTCCCCGCTGTCCTTTCAAGTTCTGCAAGTCGCAATTCGTGATCAACCGTTTCCACAACCTTCCGATAGTTTTCAATCATGGCTGATAAAACCTGACCTTCAAGAGGTGTTACCTGGCCCCCACTGACCGCATTGGCAACACTCTTCATTGCATTTGCAGCATCTTCTATGGTTTCAATTTGCGGGAGGATTAAACTTATTGGCCTGTCTTTACGCGGTGGTATCAAACGATCCATGCAAATTTTCATAGCAGTTGAATCGCCAGCCTTAGCCATTTTGATGCACTCATTGACCAGTTCTTTTACTTCTGAGTCAAGAAGCTGTTCCGCTAGAATAGTAGCCTTGCTTCGAGATCCTTGTTTTCTTCCTTTAGGATTCCCCGACTGGCCTTTCTTAAATTTTGTATCCTGTTTTTTTCCTGTTTTGGCAGGATTTTTACCCTTCTTTGCCATTTCTCACCCTCGTCAATTTTTCCGGTTCCCTGAGAGACCGAAGATTACGTTTTCTTTGCTCACCCGATACCAAAGCATGAGGGAATTTACGCTCTGGCTTCCTTCTTGGTCCCAACATCAAACTAGCTATCCAACTTCCATTTCTCTCAACTCGCATCCCGATACCGTCCTGTCAAAATGTCATAATTCAGTTTTGCCATTCCAATTTGACCAACTTCTTTGAACCTGATTTTCTGAACATGAACCTGTACTTCTCGACTATGTGGTTCTGATAAATCACGCCAAACAGCTAAACAGTTGTCAGCCTTATTTCGCCAATGCGCCGACCCTGAAACATCGTAAGGAGTCGGAACTGGATATTTGCCATCGGTCTGTTTTGGTAACTTTGTCGGGTGGGCTACTAGCCAGACATGAACATCATAGGTTCTGGCAAATCTACGAATCTTGGTTAAGGCCTGGGAAATATATTCGGTCTCAGAAAGGTTTGAAGGGCGAGAATGGTCAAGCTCATTCCACGGGTCAACGACAAGGCCTCTTATCCCCTTGCGAAACACAAGAGCTCTGGCTAGCTTCAGGACACCATCAACGGTTAAATCATTTTCGTCTGGGAGAATAAAGCTGAAATGTTTATCAAGCCATCCCAGACCCGGCATCAATTCATTTTTCTGAATTCGCTCTGAGGGGCCAGACCTGAAAGGTTTCCCCAGATATTTCTCAAGAAGTTTTGCCGCATGTCTTTGCAATGGTTGATTTTCAGGACTACATATCCCGAATGACCAACCCTCGCTTTCGGCAAGGTCAATCAACATTGCGTCCAGCACCTCACTTTTCCCATGACTCGGTATACCAGTGATTAAAGTCCACTCACCAGAGCGTACCGAATAGAGTCTTTCAAGGTTCAACCATCCGACTTTTGCACCGCCTTGTGCGCCGTTATCGTAAAGCCCCAAAACATCCTCAATAATGTCCCGGACTTCATAAAGCCCACTGATTGGGCAGGGTCTTGCACTCTCGATACAGGCTTTGAGTTTTTCAGACCCATACTTCACAAGCACATCATTTGCGTCTTTGGAATTTATCGGCCATTCACCAACTTTGCATTTTTCAGGGCCAAGCCTTCTGATTAATTCAGCCTCCAATTTCTTTCCAGGCGCATCATTATCCAATGCCAAGATATGTTGTGAGACGGCCTCAAGTTTCTTCTCGCACCTTCCAAGAAAGTCCAGTTTGTCTGATGCGCCGTTAGGAACTGATACGGAATTGGGGAAGCCAGCGACCTCACAGGATAACTTGTCAATTTCACCCTCACACCAAATCAGGGTATCACCTTCGATGTAGTCAAAACCGTAAAGCGTCCTCTCCGCATCCTTGACCATCTTGAAATTTTTCTCTCCATCCCGATACTTGACGTTGATCACTTCACCGTCCTTGAAATACGGGAACCGGATCGCATTAACTTCCTTTTGAGTTTGTGGCATCCACTCCGGGCCATCTGTGATTTTGTTACGGTCTAAAACTTTGTCCGTGATACCGCGTCCATTGAAATAGGCTCTGACCTTTGCGGACAATCCGCTTTCAGTCGAGTACTGAGGCTTGTTCACCTGCCTGGGTTTATACCCATTCCCATTGTGGACATTCCCGTTTTTTAATCCCCCGCTCCATTCGCAATGCCAACAATTCCAAACCTCATCATCAATATTTACTGACAAACAAGGGTCATATTTCTTTTTCCGGGTGTGGCTACACTTCGGGCAAGGAATTTTTACCTGACCTGAAATCTTCCCCTTGGTATCAATACCGTGGTCGTAAAAAGTCTTGTTCATACAACCAGCCTCCCGCTTGAAGAACTGTTATGGTCTGCCTGGGAGCGGTAGCCGTTGCCATTGCTGGCAAAACTTTTCAAGGCAATGGCTTCATCCAAAAACTTTTCTAGGCCGTTTTTCCTGGAGAGAAATTCGTTTAAGGTCCACCGATGGGTAAAATAGTGGTCTGAGCTATCAAGAATCTTTTTATAAACCCTGATTGCCTGAATAATCTCTTCTACGGTGAAGTGTTCTAGGCAGGATTTAATGGCAGACTGAAACTTATTAAAGACCCTGTGCTGGACTATGTTTTGCTCATTCCA
>JABIXH010000211.1 GCA_018664975.1 Nitrospina sp.
TGGCCTATCGCGAATAGCCGCATCGTAAGCTTCTGGAATAATATCGATACCTATTAATCGAGATATGCCACGCTTTTTTAATTCCTCTCCCATCATGCCATTCCCTGCGCCTAAATCTAGTACTCGAAGCTCAGTAAAATTACCTTGGGACTGTTTAATAGAAGATTCAAGAATAGAGCTTACTTTGCTGGGAGATGTGCATTTCAGGCGATCATAGAATATTTGCTCATACAAACCGGGTACCTGATAAATCTCGTCGTAGTCGTGAAACTTGATTTTCCTCTTGTTACTCGTGCCATGAAGGAAAAAGTAACTTTCATCTTGATTGGCGTTGGATAATTCTTTTTTTGGAAACTGCACTCTATGCCTCTTGTTCATAACTTTCCCAGTATAATATTGATATTATTTGGTCAATGCCTACAGGTTTCTCTCACATCTTTGATGTGGAGTCACTAAACATACTCGATTTCCAAGTGGATTAAAAGTTATCTACAGTTTGTCTACAATACTTCCTATAAAAAAAGCAATCGTCCAACAAGGACTGACCGCCTAATTCTTTATAAACAAGTTATTTGTGAAAACTTTAACTTTGCAGGATTATTTGTTCACTTGGCCTCTCACACCGGAAACAGGATGAAGCTAAAGGCAAAACCTTCTGCATTGCTTCACTTCACCCCTTCGGGGCATGAAAGCCAAGGTTGAATATCACACGCTCGCAAAGACGAGATAGGTGAATCACCCCAACCCTCTTTAAAAAGAGGGGGTAAGTCTGGCGGCGGAGCCTACCCCGCGAAGTTGGGTATCTGCGCCAGTTTTTTCCATTTGTTGAAGTAGTAGCGGATTCTGCCGTCTTTGGTGGGATAAATCTTTTCATACTTTTTCTCGCCGCCCTCTTCTGTCTCTACTATTACAATTTTTTTATCTAAAAGCTGGGTGGATTTCGCCACGTACAAAAATGTGTAAGGCTGATCGCGGGCGATCATGCGGTGTAGTTCCCGCGCCATACTTATCTGTTTAGTTCGGTCATATTCCCTGCGGATTCTGGTGATGAGTCGGTCCGCCTCCGCATTCTTATAGCCCACAAAATTCAATTGTCTCGGTCCCGCCTGGCTGGAATGCCATATCTGGTACAAGTCAGGATCAATCCCCATGCTCCACCCTAAAACCAGCGCATCGTATTTGAGCGCGTTGACAAAATCTTTGAGAAATACGGCCCACTCGAAAAGCTGAGTGTTGCATTTGACACCAATCTTCCTCCAACTTTCTTGTACGATGGTGAGAATATTTTTACGAATGGGATTGCCGCTGTTAGTAATCAGATTAAACTCGAAAATTTTTCCGTCTTTTTCCAACCACCCGTCAGCATTTTTTTTCCATCCGATTCTGTTGAGAATCTCCAACGCCGCTTTCGGGTCGTAAGGCAACGGTTTCACCTCCGGGTCATACCAATCGGTGATCTTCGGGTAGGGCCCTGTCACCCTCTCCCCTTCCCCATAAAGGATATATTGGATAATGGGGTCAATATCTATTGCCATGCCGAGAGCCACCCGCACGTCTCGATCAGCGAACAAAGGGTTACGCAGGTTGTACCCTATATAGGAATAAAAATATCCGATGCTGGAAAAGCTCTGATATTTATCGTCGGTGGAAAACCGTGCCACCTGATGCGGTTGCACAGAGTAGTTATCAACCGCTCCGGCATAGAACTCCATCTCCTGCGTGAGACTGTCGGGGATGATGCGCATGACATATTCTTCGTATTCGGGTGCGCCCTCCCAATATTTTTCGTTGCGAACCAAACGTATCTGCTCATCCGACTTCCATTCTTTAAAAATGAACGGCCCGGTGCCTATTGGGTGTCTGCCAAAATTACTGTCTCTCAGGGAGAATGTGACGGGATCGCGGCCTCTTTCCTTCGCTTCGGCTAAAAGTTTTTCTTGAGTCAACAAATGTTCCGGCAAAATACCCATAGCCCAGGAGCCAATAGCTGGCGAGAACAATCGTTTGTATATAAAGCGTATTTTATGAGGGCCTAGCACCCTTGCCTCTTTCACCGGCTCGTAGTCAGATTTACGCGGTGAAGTTCCTTTAGGGTTCATGATGGAGTTAAAGGTGAACAAGACATCGCCAGAATCGAAGGGATGACCATCATGAAAGGTCACATTTTTTTTCAGGTCAAAATCAATGACCGGATTATGTTCGGTGAGCAGCAGTATTTCTTCGTAATGGTTTCTTAAAGTAACCTGCTGGGAGTCATCGTCTGCGCGAATGATTTGTTCATAGGGGAATTTATTAAAATAGTCTTCTCCCAACCATTTTTTAATGGGAATGAAAAAATCCTGATCAATTTTTTCCAGGGTAAATTTCAAACGCGGCGGTTGGTGCAACGTGTAGAAAACTTTTTCAGGTTTAAGGTCGGCATCTTTTTGAGGAATTTCTATCTCCCCCTTGACGGTTTTCTCTGCAATGATCTCTATAGAACGCAGGTTTTTTGTCCACTCCGCATTGTCTTTGAGTGCCCGGAGTAACGTGTCAGGCCAGTCCTGTATATCATCAGCTATTCTGCCTCCGGGCAGGAAGACGGCTGTGTTGAGTGTAAGATACGCTTCTTCAAACTGGGACCACGATTCGGCGAGCCGGGGACGGTATTCCAGGTTGTGATCCAGGTCGATGAGTCCATCAAAGACTAACTCGTTAATAGAGCTGGAGGAAGTATCAGCACTTAAAATCGGGTTCAGTATCTGAGCATCTCCACTGGAACCCTGGACATATTTGATCAGCCGGGCCGGATTACCCACCGCCTGCTTATCGTAAGTCGGCACCCAAAAAAATGACTGCAGAAGAAATAACGTCAGGGCCAGAGGGAGATAGATAAGAATTTTTTTGACATTCATACTGAAATCATATCAAATCAATGGAGAAAACAGGGTTAATTTTTGCCCACAATGAGCCGATAGAAGAACTGGGTCAGTTTCTTGTAACACTTTGTGTATCAAAGGCCAGCCTGAGGTTTTTTATAGGATTTTTCAAATTGGGATGTTTTCCAAAAAAAATCTTGACTTGCTCCTTAATTGACTATAATTTGGAGCACCTTTCAAGAGGAAGACCATTGCAGGACTCTTGAAACTTTAAGCGTAATGTTAGCCTTAGGGTTCGTTTTTTATAGATCATTAACCACTTAGAAGGAAAAACAAGATGTCAACAATTATCACTGACGAATGTATTAACTGTGGCGTGTGTGAACCAGAATGTCCTAACACGGCAATCAGCGAAGGTGAAGATTTTTATGAAATCGAAGCGGATTTGTGTACCGAATGTGTAGGGTTCCATGGCGAAGAAGCTTGTCAGGAAGTTTGCCCGGTAGACTGCTGTATCCCCAATGAGGAGCATAAAGAGACAGAAGAGGATCTGTTGGAAAAAGCGAAGAAAATCCACCCTGATGAAACATTTCCGGCAGTGGGTGAACTGAGTAACGAGACTTCTCTTTTCCGCAATCCTGACAGGAAAAACGCCAACCTTTAATTCTGAATTAATCAGACCCTGAGGTAGACCACCTCAGGGTCTTTTTTCTCCTTCAGATTTGCAAGGGTGCGCACGTTGGTGCAAAGCGGAATTATGGCCCTTGACAAACACGCCTAATATCAGTCATAGTCTAAAATTCGTTCGTTATTACTGCGGGGTGGAGCAGCCTGGTAGCTCGTTGGGCTCATAACCCAAAGGTCGTCAGTTCAAATCTGGCCCCCGCTACCAAATAAAACAGGCACTTACTGGGGATACCCGGTAGGTGCCTTTTTATATTCTGGCTCTATTTGCCAGTATTTTTATATTTTTTAGAGATGTTTTCTGATTTGGCTCTAGATAAAGAGAAGTCAGGAAAAGTAAGAATATTGACACCTGAGAGCCTCTTTTTTTCAAACCTGCATTTCAGTTCCTTTTTAGGTGTCCGATTCGTCCGACCCTCCCTGTTCTCTCCCTGTTAATTTCATCTTCCCTTATGCTGTTTTCATGCTGTATGAACAGCAGGAGGCTCCCCTCCGTTTTTTCTCTGTATTAACCCACACTTAAAGTGGCGAAAGCATGGAGGGGAAATCAGGCAGGTTGCTACTTCCGCTACTCCTGCTACTTATTTTTGCTGACCGTTTAATATTTTTTATGCAAAAAGGACATTATTATCGCCAAGGCAACGATGACACCAATTATGGTTTCCCAATTTTGAAGCATGATTGATCCTGCTTTCCTCAAATATCTTTTATCCGCCCCAATATTTGCTCCTTGGTAACGATCTCGGCCTCTTCCAATAGCTCTATCAAGGTATCCAAGAGGACAAAAAAAATACCAGAGCATGTAGTAGGGAAACATAAAACCCCTTCCGCAACACGCTCTGGATCAATTGGGAGGTCTGCCCTCCCTACACCCGCTTTATAAATTTGGCCCCTGTTTCCCTACCTGTCAAGAGGGTTGGGAATAATATCTGACATAATATCATCTTAAATACTGGACAGATCATTAGAATGTGGAGGTGCAAAATGGAACAAAGAAGAGAACGTGACAGAAGACAAAGGGACAGGAGAGGGCAAGAAGTTTCCGTCCAGATATGTAGCCGGTTAAAGGATAGAAGATGCAACAGGGAACGGAGAGATTAGTAAAAAAGGGGGAATAATTTTAACGAAAAAATATCTTATAAAACAAAGGCAGGAGTCGAAGCCTCAACACTGGGAAGGGTAAAAATTGTACGTGAGGTGGGTAGTTCCATGAGCCAGAAAATTTATTAGCCCAAAGAAATGGGCCTACCCCTAAAATGAAAAGGGGTCTTACTAAGGCGTTGGTTAGTGCAACGCCTTTTTTTTATGGGAAAAATCTCACCTGCTACTTTTTTCAAGGGTTCTGCCTTTCGATAAGTAGGCGCACTCTCATAGGTTTTGGTTAGCAATGCCCGTAATTAGGGCAATACGGGTCTGAGCTAATTTCCGAACATAAAGTATCAATTGCCAAACTTGAGTATCCTCCAAGTGACCCCTGAAAGAAGGCATACCAGTACCGGGAGACCCATTTTTAATAATCCAGAAGAGTTGGCCATCTGGAACCCCGTCGATCGTCTTGGCACAGGTGAATTCTCTAGGCGGAGGCGTCAGTCCTGAGGCCATAATTCCTTTACCATCCCCATTTATTCCATGGCAGTTCTTACAGGCTAAGGGCTTAGCCTTTTCCTCAAAAAGACCCTTTCCTTCCAATATATTCTCTATGGTGGGTTTAAGTGGATTAACCATGTTGTAGAATTCGTTAGGAGCTTTTTGAGTATTGCGCGGCTGAGGACAAGCCGCCCAAAGTGGAGCAACGGTCCAAACTATCATCACAAGAAAACATAAAGCAACCAATCCAATTTTAAAACGAGCCTGTGTTTTCATCTCTGTCTCTCCATATGTATTCATTACAATGACCATTTTATGCGCCTCAGAGAGTAATATGACTCCTACTTGTTAAAACATCAATACCCTTCGACAAACTTGAATTGATAGTATCTCCAAAGCAGGTAAATGAACCCGACCCACAAAATGGTTTCAAGTTCTACGGGTTTCCTAATGTTGCCTTATTGCCAAAAACATTTATTGCTTCTAGCTCTAACGCCTCAGAAAACTGAGAAAATATAAGCAAAAGACTTATCAAAACAAGGTTTCGTCTTTCGCAAATAAAATCATATATGCCAAAAAATTGTAATACTTAAGATGCTATTGAGGCATAATTGAAGAGAATGGTTTTTAATCTAATAATCCAGGAGATACCTTATGAGAAACTTTAAAAAGTTCTTTATTTCCTTTTTTATTCTGGCAATTCCAGCGTCAACATTTGCATCCGCAAATCTAGATTTATGGAAGCGCAACCAATTTGATTATGGTCCATGCGGTCATTGTGCTTACCTCTTAAGCTTTACTGAAAGTAAAGACCGGGCAGACTTTTCCGAATACAGTCTGCATACACGAGAGGGTTATTACACCATCAACCTGAGTGGCCCAAAAGGAACAGCTGTAACTTTATTTGGCCAGGAAGAATTCGCAACAAATAACGGCTACCTTGTAATAGTCAAAGAGGATAATAAAGACATTGAGATTACTGATCTGGAAGCATTCGCTCCGGGAGAATGGACCTCTGTGAATGATGATTACTACGGTAACTATTCAGTATTTTACACTCCCCATCAAAATTTCAAGTCTCTCATAGCGTCCATTAAATGGGGAAAAGGCCCTCAGTCGGAAACTGGGAAATAAAAGGGAATAAACTCGCTTAAAGACCTATCCCTTTTATTGTAAGCAATCTTTAATGAGGTAAAAAATGATTCGTATCATTTTATATTGGGTAATTTTCTGGATAACGATACCCGCTCCATGGGTTTGGGGATGGACATTGGCCTCACATCCTGGAATACAAGTAGAAGATGGTTTAGAATTTTTGCCATTATGCCCACAAGTGAGAAGTACTCCCAACGCTCCAGAGGAGTTTCTCCAACTGACCAATCCGTTGAGCCCCTCTCCGGAAAATATTTTTGCAGGTCAAACCATATTCCACTTTGATGCCAAGCCAGGTCCTTGCAGGGTTTGTCATGGCATAAGTGGAAACGGACTGGGTATTTTGTTTCGCGAACTGACTCCCAGCCCAAGAAATTTCACTTGCAACCAGACCATGGATTCCCTGCCCGATGGACAATTGTATTGGATCATTAAAAACGGCTCTCCAGGAACGGCAATGCCAGCTTTTAAAAATCTGGAAAACGATCAGATATGGCAATTGATCCATTATATTCGTCATTATTCAAAAGATACGCATTGAAGAGGCCGAATTTATCGGTCAAATTTTAGTTTCATAACCAGAATTGCCAAAACTAAAACCAGGGTAACCAGATTCCAGAATATGATAGGGGGTTCCTGAATTAGAAACCCATAAGTTAACCAGAACATCACCCCTACGCTAAAAACGCAAAACATGCCCAATGAAAGATCAGAAGCCGATCTGCTTTTCCATGTTTTGACCACCTGCGGTAGAAACGAAATAGTGGTTAAGAATCCTGCAAAAAAACCCACCAGGGTAGTCGTGCTCATTTTGTCAGCCTTTAAATTAATTTTTCCGAATCAGATATAATCCACCCACCAGCAACATGATCCCCACAAACCGAACCCCGGTCATTTTTTGAATGGGAAAACCAAGCCAACCAAAATGATCCATCAAAACGGAAGCAATGAGTTGCCCTGCTAATAGCACTCCGACCAGAGCAAGTGCCCCGATTTTTGGGCCTGCCAATATGGACCCTAATACTACTGCCGCCCCAATTAATCCTCCTCCCCAACTCCAAACAGGGATTGTGGATACCGCTCCAAGGGCTGGAAAAGGGACTCTTAATACCACCACACTTATTAGCAGACATAATCCACCCACAGTGAATGAAACCAGTGCCGCTAATAACGGGCTGTTTACAAACCGAGACAACTCTGCATTTATACCTACCTGAACCGGTAACAGAAATCCCACTAGAAAAGCCAAGGACATATAAAGATAATTCATACTACCTCCGTCAAAAATCCCAGGTATACAGCAAGAAAAACAACCGACTTGTTTATTCTTCAGCCAATTCCTCAGCCAATTCCTCAGCCAACTCAATAATCAGCTTGAGGGTTCCTATTAGGACCATGCGATCATCTTCTTCCATATCCTTCAACCAATTTTCATAACCGTATTGAACCAGTTTATCTTTTCCAGAAAAATCCTTTCCACAGTCAGCATCCAAATCACTGAGACATGAAAACTCCTCCTGAGCCTGAGCGACAACCTGGGAAAAGCTTTCAGGGCCGTGTATATATTTGTAGGTCATTGAGGTTTCGGGAAGTTGTTGTGATAATTCAATTAAAATGGGGTGCGATTGAGAATTCATACAATAAAATTATTCTGTAGGGTTGAAAAGTGTTAAATTCCTCTTATAATAAATTTCCCTGAAGGAAAGTATTAAATTATTATAAGGTACTTTTTTATTTACAGCTCATAATTCAACTACAGGATTAAATAATGATGACACGGAGCAACAAATTAAATCTCAAAGAATTTATGGAAGGATTAGTAAAAAGAAACCCTGGAGAATCAGAATTTCATCAGGCAGTTGAAGAAGTTGCTATGAGCGTCATTCCTTATATTAATGAGAATCCCCGATATATCGAAAATCAAATTCTTGAGCGCATGACCGAACCCGACCGAACCATCATTTTCCGGGTTTGTTGGGAAGATGATGAAGGACAAATTCGCACCAACCGTGGTTACCGCGTTCAATTCAATAACTCCATCGGCCCATATAAAGGGGGGCTTCGCTTTCACCCCTCTGTCAACTTAAGTATTTTAAAGTTTCTGGGGTTTGAACAAACATTCAAAAATAGCCTGACTACTCTTCCCATGGGTTCCGGTAAAGGCGGTGCCGATTTTAACCCAAAGGGAAAATCGGAACGAGAAATCATGCGTTTCTGCCAGGCATTTATGACAGAATTATCCAAACATATTGGTGAGAACGTAGATGTTCCTGCGGGAGATATTGGAGTGGGTGCCAGGGAAATCAGTTATATGTTTGGTCAATACAAGCGCCTGAAAAATGAGTTCACAGGAACTCTAACAGGCAAAGCTCTGGAGTTTGGAGGAAGTCTCATACGAAAAGAAGCCACAGGTTATGGTTGTGCTTATTTCATGGAAGAAATGTTGAAACATCAGGGTGATTCCATTGAAGGAAAAAACTGCATTGTCTCAGGCTCCGGTAATGTCGCCCAATTTTGTGCCCAGAAAATAATGCATTTAGGCGGGAAAGTTTTAACACTTTCTGATTCCTCCGGATTTATTCATGACCCTGAGGGATTAAACGAAGAAAAATTGGAATACATCATCGACCTGAAAACTAACCGTCGCGGAAGAATCTCTGAATTTGCCGAAAAATATAAATGCGAATTCCACGAAGGCAAGAGACCCTGGTCTATCAAAACGGACTTGGCTTTCCCCTGCGCAACCCAAAACGAGCTTGAATTGTCGGATGCGAAGCAACTCATAAAGCACAAATGCAAGGCCGTTGCTGAAGGTGCCAATATGCCCACCACCAAAGAGGCGATTGACGCATTGCATAACGCCAAAATCATTTTCTCGCCAGGAAAGGCCTCCAACGCAGGAGGTGTCTCAGTATCAGGACTTGAAATGACTCAAAACAGCATTCGTCTCTCGTGGCAAAGGGAAGAGTTGGATGAACGGTTAAAAGTCATTATGCATGACATCCACCAGCAATGCGTTGACCATGGAACAGAAAAAGATCATGTCGACTATCTTAAAGGGGCAAACGTTGCCGGGTTTGTAAAAGTCGCCGAAGCAATGGTGGCTTATGGAGTAATTTAAAAATTTAACTTTATCTTACAAATAAACATAAAATATGGCTTCTAAAAATTCGTCTTTTGACATTACCTCCGCTACCGATCTAGCGGAGGTTCAAAACGCTTGCAATCAGACTATGCTTGAAATCAGACAAAGGTTTGACTTCAAAGGTAGTAAGAGTCAGGTTGAACTGGATCAAAAAAAGGGACAGATCACCATTGATGCTGATGATGGGCATAAGCTGAACTCTGTTATAGATATTTTGCAAAGTAAGCTCATCAAAAGAAAAGTATCTATAAAAGCATTGGACTATGGCAAGGTTGAACCTGCCTCTGGAGATGCAGTCCGGCAGACTATTACCATCCAACAGGGCATCCCTCAGGAAAAGGGAAAAGAAATCATGAAATTTATTAAAGGCTTAGGGATAAAGAAGGTACAGGCACAAATAGCAGACGATCAGGTTAGGGTAAGCGGAAAAGATAAAGACGACTTGCAGACCGTCATAACAAGCCTGAAAGAAAAAGATTTTGGAATTGATATGTCGTTCACCAACTATAGATAGTTGTC
Organism: Nitrospina sp.; assembly: GCA_018664975.1. GTDB lineage: Bacteria > Nitrospinota > Nitrospinia > Nitrospinales > VA-1 > LS-NOB. Next base: position 9,946 of record JABIXH010000211.1, read on the forward strand.
ATCCGCTTTAGAATCTATTGAAAATGGGTGGATCAAGAAAAACCTAATAATTCCAGAATTTTCTTGCCGAACAAATTCCCACTGGAATCATCTCCAGCTGTGACAACCTGGCTTGAAAAAGTCAGGGGTTCCTCAACAATAAAAGCTCCAACATCCTCAAGCTCTCGAATACACCCTTCATTTTTTGGCGCAGATACCTCCTGTCGCGAGAGAAGACCTGCTCGAGCCAAAGAAACCACCGATAGCCCCATGGCACCAACTATTTTTCCGGCCCTAAAATGATCTGTCAATATTTGCGGCAGAATCGGGTCATTCCATATAGAAGCTTTAGCCCCCTTCCCTCCTACAACCACCACTGCATCGTACTTCTTATTCTGCAAAAATCTTTTATCCCAATCTACTAAAATTCCATCGGGAATCACCCTTGTTTTATTTTCACCCATAGCCTCCTGCCCGGACTTGGAAAGCACAACGGTTTTTACAGGCACTTCATCAAAAATAGATTTCAATTGCAATAATTGCTGATCACAAAATCGGTTTTGTGGAATTACCAATAGGATAATTACAGATTTAGGATCTATCATTAAAATTTCAAACTCATGCTTTGAATAAAGTTTTTAGTACTATACTCAAAGCTATATTGCAGAATTGAATATTCCCTCATAATTACCTAATGAATTTAAAATATAGGGCACCTCTAAAAATAGGGTAAAAAGTGGATGGATGAATTAAAATAAGTGAGTAGTTAGTTTTTTTGATTCCCTCCGCCCTGAAAGGAATGCAGCCA
>JABIXH010000213.1 GCA_018664975.1 Nitrospina sp.
CAACTGGCAAGAAATCTTTCAGCCGAGTTAACTCTTTGCTAGCAGACGTAATATTTAACCTTAGCTCTCGTGCCCCTGTGAAATCTCCAACCGCTAAATTCATGCCCGGAACGGGTAGAGGGGGTACAAGTATATTGCTATTTGGCCCCACGCCTAGTGGATTGTCAATTGAAAACAAAGAGATTCTTTGATCTGCCAATCTATGCTATAAAACCGGAACCGCCTGAGGTGATTTATAAAATTCACAATCTGGAAGAATTCATGAAAATTGAAAAAATAGAAGTTCGGGATATTGCCAAAGAATTTGGCACACCCGTTTATGTGTACAGTTTGGAAATCCTTCGCCGTTCGATTGACGAAATCAAACAATTAGCCCCAGTTACCCGTTATGCCATGAAGGCTAATTCCAATGTACATATACTTAAAGAAATGCTTAAAAGCGGGATAAAAATTGATGCGGTCAGTGTTTTTGAAGTCCAACGCGCCCTGCGAGCAGGATTTCAAACTGACGACATCTGTTTCACCAGCGATGTTTTTTTTAATGATGACGATGTAAAGTTCTGCCTCGAAAACAATATTTACTGCAATTGCGGCACATTAGGAATGGTCGAGGAATATGGTAAAGCCCTGAAAGAAAAAGGTAGCGGTTCTCCAAAAATCTCGATCAGAATAAATCCCGGTGAAGGAGCAGGCCATTCAAAAAAAACCAACACGGGCGGCCCCTACAGCAAACACGGAATCTGGTTCCAAAACTTGGAGGAGGTAAAGCGCCTGGCCCAAGAGTATGGGTTGACTATTTCAGGAGTCCATACACATATTGGTTCTGGGGGAGATATGGAACACCTCAATCGCATTTGCGGAAAGCTGGTGGAATTCGCTAAACAGTTTGAGAAAGTTGAGACAGTAAATTTTGGTGGAGGACTGCCTTACCAATACGACCCCGACCAGCCACAGGAAGATATTTCAGGTTATAAATCCATTCTCGAAGAACGGGCAAAACTATTAAAAGAACATTTCGGACGAGACATTGTCTGTGAAATAGAACCGGGCCGACGGTTCGTAGCAGGTTGTGGATATCTCATCGGTGAGGTGCGTTCCCTGAACCACACGTTCGATGAAGCAGGAAAGCGTATCGACTATGTACTGACCAATGTTGGGTTCTGCCATCTCCTTCGTCCCATGGCATATGGGTCGTTTCATCCTATCTGGTTTGACGGTGATAATCTCGGGCCGGAACAGGAACTTATCGTTGCCGGGCCGGTTTGTGAATCAGGCGACGTGCTGACGCAAAAAGACGAAGAACCGGTAGCCCGAAAACTACCCTTGCCAAAATCGGGAGACTGTATCGTCATCGGTGGAGCAGGAGCGTATGGTCACGTCATGTCGTCGAACTATAATAGCCAGCCTCTCATTCCCGAGATTGTTGTCGATGGAGATCAGTGCACTCAGACTCGAAGCCGTCAGACACTCGATGACATCTTACATCAAGAAACGAAGTAGCAGTAGAACTGCAAAGTCATGACGACTTCAACCGAACGTAATACTCATATATGATGTCCATATAATTTTTTTAAATTAAAAATTCTCTACTGCTTTATGAAAGATGATATTAAATTTTCCTTTGGAAAAAACTGGCTTCGGTTTCTGGATCGTGTAACAGATAATAGAATCCAGGTAGCGGAGCAATCCATAGTAGATTTTTTAAAGATCAGCAGTTTGCGGGAGAAAAAGTTCCTGGACATAGGTTGCGGCAGTGGATTATTTTCATATTCCGCAAATCGACTGGGTGCCGACCGCATTGTCAGTTTCGATGTCGACCCATTCTCAGTTGAATGCTGTAAACACATGCATCAAAAAGCAGGCAGTCCCGATAACTGGAGTATTTCAGAGGGGTCGATATTGGACTCTAAGTTTTTAAATAGTCTGGGAAAGTTTGATATCGTTTATTCTTGGGGAGTTTTACACCATACAGGAAACATGTGGGAGGCTATTAAAAATGCCGCCCGTCTGGTACATCGGGGTGGTTATTTATACATAGCCTTATACAATAAAACCAGCGGTTTGAATGGATCCTTACTTTGGTTGCAAATAAAAAAACTATATAACTTTCTTCCGACCCTCGGAAAAAGAGTTCTTGAAATTCTTTATACAGCTATGTTTTGTCTGGCAAAGCTCATCAAACTGAAAAATCCAATCACAGAAATCAAAAACTATCAATCAAAACGAGGCATGGATTTCATGACAGATGTTCGCGACTGGCTCGGTGGTTATCCTTACGAGTTCGCTACAACTGATGAGGTTTCTGATTTTATGAAACAGCATTTCCCTAATTTTGAACTGACAAACCTTAAATCAACTTCAGGAATAGGGAATAACTGGTTTCTATTTTTTAACCCTTAAAGGAAACCACCCCCACTTTGATTATTTTGCCTATCACAGTTCAAAACGACTCACCCATTGATGATTTCTTTAGACAAGAAATCAGGTAAATATCAATACCGATAGCCCCAAATTGCAAAAGGGCAGATTTGCTTCCGGCATTTAATGCTCCGAATTTTTGAATTTCTTCCCCGCTTCAACTCTGACAGGCTCAGGTACAGGCAAGCATCAATTCGAATATATACTACAAGTCAATTCCACATTTTTCGACCCCTAAAACCCTAAGCACAGCGATACAATATTTTTTGCCCATCATCCATAATTATATTTAATACGATCCATCACAATAATCTTTGGAAAGGGCGAACCATGAACAAAGTTGCTAAGCATAACCCAATTTTACTGACATCTATATTCGTAATTGGCTTGCTAATTACACTGGGTCACGGAGGCGTAGCCTCTGCCTCAAACGATACTCAAAAAGAACTGGAAACAATTAAAAATGAATTCGGTTCCGTCTTAAAGCTTGAAGGAGTGAAACGAAAAGAAATCAATGCTATCGCAAACCTGCTTTCCCCTGGCTCCAAACTTGCGGCAATTGATATCACAAAAGCCAGCGGGGAGTATTGCATGTTGGAAACTGTAACCAAACACAACATGACTCATTTTTCCAGTCACCCGGAAAAAACGCATGAGGATATTGTGTATTACCTGAACCCCAAAACATTCATTGAAAATGGTTTGGATGTTAGCAAGCTTCCTAAACAGCCTACAGAACTTGGGAAAATGGTTCCTCTGCAATGGTATTATTATGATGGAACCTATGTAGAACCACATCAAGGAACCCGAATGAATAAAGAGTTTGTCATCATGACGATTAACGTTAAATAAATTTATGGGGCGGCTCTTACAAAATAAGGGCCGTTGCCTCAACATAAATTACCTTTTTTATAGAGATGCTTTTAAAACAGCGGGTCTATTTTCTGGGCCATCTGAACATCGGCTAAGGTAACTCCGCTTGCAGTGTGGGTCCAATAACGAATAGAAATACGTTTGTAGTTGATGATAATATCGGGGTGATGATTATTGGCTTCCGCCGCCTCAGCGACCTTTCCCACAAAAGTAATCCCCCCCATAAATTTTGAAGCATGGTGTACCCGCTGGATATACGAAACACCTTTTTCGTTTTTTCCAGATTTCCATTCCGGTGCCATCTCTTTTAACTTGTCTTCCAGTTCCTCTTCAGTCAGGGCAATTTTTTCGACCATTTTCACAACTCCATAAATTTATCCAACTTTTTACGCAAAGTGGTTTCATGCGTCTTATAAACAAAGCTATCTTCGCCATTGATCCGCACCACCGGTATGCGTTCCTTATAAGATTCAAATAAGACAGGATCGGATTCAATATCTGTCAAAGTCAAAGTCGCAGGGTATTCAGGGAGCACACGCTCAACAATAGCCTTCGCGTCATCACAAAGACAGCAATCTGCTTTAGTCAGAATTTCAATTTGTATTGGAATGATTTTTAACCCCCTCAATCCCCCTTGTCAGGGGGAGGATTATTTAAGCCGGGAAGACTCCTCACTCACCCGAAAAATTTTTGCTCGTTGGCCCCACGCCCCTTAGCAGGAGAGGCAAATAGCAACGACTACTTCTGGCGAGCAAATATTCATGACTGCTCAACGGGCTATTGTCCTTTTGCTTCTGGCCGCTGGCCGGCTACATAGAATGAGTCATTGTGGTTACTTTGCCCCAGATAATGAGGAAAGCGAAAAGCAGGATGAAGCTGACCAGTACCAGCATAGCAAGCGGTCTTTTTTTCCAGTACCGTTCCTTATTTTGGTCAACAAAGGGAATAGCCGCTAGAAATAAAACGATTAATGGAGGAGCGACTATCAAAGATGGCACCCACAGGTTCTCCAAAGCATAAATCCAGACAAACTGCCACGGGGGTTTCGTCACTTCCATACCCAGCACAGGTTCTTCTCCCAAAGGTGGCGCAATGGTGAGTGCTAAAAGGCAGATCACCAGGAACACTCCTGCTCCTGCCCTTTGAAGGTATGCCATGTGTCGGGTAAAAGGCATATTTTTACTTTTTTCTGGAGTTTCCGGTAGAGACGACAATTTATGGTATTTAACGTAGAACAGGTGCAGACCCACCATTAGCAGAGTGATGATCGGAAGCAAGGATATATGAGCCATATAAATCCGGTTTAACAATGGAACTCCCTGCGCGAATTCTTCGGTGAGTGGAAGGCCAAAAATGCCGATTTGCTCAGCCACCCAGAGAAAATGTGCCAAAGCTTCATAAGCTTCCTGATCCCATTTAATAACCGTGCCGGTAAACATCAAAGTCACCATCAACAACATTAGACCAATTCCGATCAACCAGTTTATTTCACGAGGATTTTTATAGGACGCAGTGAAAAACACACGTATCACATGCAATGTCATGGTCACGGTCAACACTTCCGCCGCCCAGAAATGAATGCCTCGCAGGAACCAACCCAGATAAACCTGATCGACAAGATAATGCAGGCTTCGATTGGCGCGTTCTGGATCAGGCACAAAAAACTGAGCCAGCAAAATTCCACTGAGAACCAGAATAGTGAAAGCCGATAGAGTCATCCCCCCCAGCGAGTACTTTATAGAGTTGGAATGCTCAGGGATGTCATAATCAAGAAGATGGAGGCCTAACCGGTCTTGCAAAATTTTTGAAAGTCCGTTAGCCATCAGGTCATTCTCCTGGCCGCATGAATGTTAGACCTGCAAAAACCATCCCGGCAAGCAGGGTGATGCCTACAGCGGTTCCGAATCCCTTACTGGAAAAAGAAACCCGTTCATGGTGGGAAAGTATAATCTGCTGATGTTCCGCATGTGCATCATGTCCCCCTTCCATTTTTTCATCATTCATTGGCATAGGGTCCGGAGAGACCAATTCATCCTGAGCGAACAAGTCAGTGGGAGAAAACATATCATCGAGGCTATCGCCGGAACTCGAAAGGAGGTCCTTCTCACTCTCTGTGTTGGAGTACATCGAATCTACTGGCGTGACGATTTCTTCTTTTTTTGCCTTATGGTCTCCACCATGAGCAAAAGAATGTACTGCGGAGAAAAGAAAAAGCAGGGTCAGAATAACCGCCAGGGAATGACGGAAAGAATTCATAATTAACTCCCGAGTACCATTTGGGAAAAAGCTTCCAGAGTTTCATCGTTGGCCCAATCCCGAGGGCCAATCGCTTTGTGGACAATGAGGCCCTCTCTATTAACAATAAAAGTTTCTGGTACGCCAGTGGTCTTATAAACTTTCTTGGCGACTTCACTTTCTGGATCAAGCAGTACCGGAAACGTTAGATTGAATTTCTTCATGAAAGGTTCAATCAGGCTCTGGTCTTTATCCACACTGATGGTCAACATCTCAAATCCAAAGTCTTTATATTTACGGTACAGTTTTTCCATAGAAGGCATTTCCACTTCACAAGTTCCGCACCATGTAGCCCAGAAGTTGATGAACACTACTTTTCCGCGGTAATCAGAAAGCTTAACATTCCCTCCTGCCAGAGAAGGCAATTCAAACTGGGGTGACAAAAATGCCTCTGCCGGATATTCAGTCTCAAAAGGTTTCAACTCCACTTTGTTGAGCGACATCACGAACACTGATAATAGTGCCGCCACCAAAAAAGTGTAGGGAATATAAATACTGATGGGTTTATCTTCGGCTACGTTTTCCATAATTTATTTCAAGTTCTGCGATAAGGCCGATAAAACTTTTTGTCCACGGCAATTACAATTTCATCCAGGGTCTTTCCCTGATTATACAATTCATAAGCGTAAAATACTTCTCCCATACAGATATCACATTTGGAGCCATGCTTGTTGGTATAGCAGGTCAACAGAGTTTTATGCTGGTGATTTTTTTTGCAATAGCAATAACAAAACAGGCTGTCGATTACCTTGGGAATTTCTGCGGCGATCCGGTAGGCTTCGGCCACCCGCCCCGTAAAAACAGCATCGGAAAGTAGCGGACGGGTTTCAATCAAAAAACCTGTTGCCGGAGCCACTGGCGGAACCTTGACCTCCGGCTTGGTCGAAACATATACACCCCCCACAAACACGAAAACCAAAAGGCCCAGTGCAATAGATGATATACGCTTTTTACTCATTTTAGAGGATGACTTTCCGCTGGAGCTTTTTCTACTCATAGTACCGATAACAATGGAGACCCGTTAAATGCGACATGATTGTCTATTCGATTATATGGACTGCTGAACCTCAATACAACCCCATTTCCCGCCTCAATATTTGTCGGAAAACCGCAAAGGTCCACGGTCAGGTTATCTCCATATGAGTTGTGGCTTTAACCAGTTGATCAAAGTTCTTCCATTGCAACTTGTCTGCCGGAATGAGAAAGTCGCCCTCGGCATTTCGGAAGGGACGCCATTCCCCGTCCATATAAACCTCATTGGGTCGGAACCTTGCTTTGTAGACCAAGGACGCGTTTTCTGCAATGTAATACCCAAGATAAAAATTTTTAATGCGGTATTGCAATGCATATTCTATTTGCTTCAATACGCTAAAAGTTCCCAAGCTCATTTTTTTATCTGGAATCTTATAAAATGTATATATTGCGGAAAAAGACTGGGAAGTTTTATCAGCCAGGGCAACTCCAAGGAGCTTGCCAGCAAGATAATATTCGAATTCAATTCCGAAGGGTGTGTTGACATAGAAGGACAACCTGAAGCTTTGTTTGTCTTCCACATCATCTTGCAGGGGAAAAAACCTTTCCTTGTGACTGAGATAAAGGTCGAACTTCTCTTCCGTGTATCGGGGTTCTCCAATTCTAACTTCAATATCCTTACAGGAATTCAAAGCCCGTTTCTGATTTCGGGTCGGCTTGAACTCATCGGTCCGAACACGTATAGGAATACACTGGTAACAATTTTGGCACCGCGGACGAAAAAAATAATCTCCGAAATGGCGCATACCGTGAGCCAGCAAGTATTCAAATTCTATCTCAGAGACATCCTCAAGCAGGTACTCTTCAAAGAGAGATTTTCGATCCTTAAAGTATCCACACTGAAATGATCTTGAATCGATAAAATGGGCTAGCATATTCACCTTCCCCCTTTTAAATAAGAGGGGAACCTTAATATTTATCCAGGAACTATGTTGATATTCTATCGTATTTTCTCGCCAGATAACACCCAAGGATAGGAAACAATCGAACTCCCTTCCTGTTCCAAAGCAGTTGGGTTCATGCTGTTTGAAATTATGCCGGTTTTGTGATTTACTTCCCTCGCAGTTTGCTTGCGTGGACAGAATCGAAAAAGCGAGAAACTTCCATGTACGCAAAAGTTTATCTGTCCCCTTCGCTTAAGGAGAATTACCGGTTTGAAAGTATCGATCATCGTTCCCACCTTGAATGAAGAGTTGGTTCTGGAAGGAACTTTGTCGCAGATTCAACAACTATCCCCTCATGAGGTGATTGTCACTGATGGAGGGAGCAAAGATGATACATGCAAAATTGCCAATAGGCTGAACCTGCATGTCATCGCCAGCCCTCCCGGGCGCTCTTTACAAATGAATGCCGGTGCCAAAGAAGCTACAGGGGATATCCTGCTATTTTTGCATGCCGACAACCGACTCGAATCAGAAAGTTACCAAAAAATGCTGGAGTGCATGAAGAATCCTAAATGGGTTGGTGGAGCCTTCACGCTCGGCATAGATTCTGGGAAATGGTCGCTCAAATTAATTACCTTACTCGCAAACATTCGCTCAAAATACTTGGGTCTTGCTTACGGAGACCAGGGGTTTTTTGTCCGCAAAGAAATTTTCAAAGAATTGCAGGGATTCTCTCCAATTCCTATTTGCGAGGATCTTGATTTCTATCAACGTCTGAAGAAAAAAGGGTCTGTTATTTTGTTAAAAGAGAAGGCGTATACATCCCCTAGGCGCTGGATTAAGGAAGGAATATTTTTCACTACGGCCCGTAATATTCTAATCGCTATCTTATTTGGGTTGGGGTTCCCCCCTCATATCCTGACCAAATGGTACCTTGCCATTCGTTAGTCCCCAAAATCAGGGTGTAGGGCACCTCTAAAAATAGGGTAAAAAGTGGATGGATGAATTAAAATAAGTGAGTAGTTAGTTTTTTTGATTCCCTCCGCCCTGAAAGGAATGCAGCCA
>JABIXH010000215.1 GCA_018664975.1 Nitrospina sp.
GTCTATATCGACTTTCGCATCCAGAGCCAGGACCCGGTCATCAGAGGTGATGACAAGAGGGTTGATCTCCAGCATGGAGCAGTCTTCTTTTACAAACGCATCGTAGAGATTGATGATGAAAGGGATGATGGCTTTTAAAGCGGCCCCTTTTATATTTAAGGCAAAAGCTATTTTCCTTGCCAGAAAAGGCTGAACTCCAATTACAGGATCAACCGTCTCTTTAATTATTTTTTCTGGGGTGTCTGCGGCGACTTCCTCAATTTCCATTCCGCCCGCTTCACTGGCCATAATGAGCACTTGACTGGTTTCTCGATCGACCAGAATGCCCATATAAAGTTCCTTAGCGATGGACATGCCTTCTTCTATCAATACTTTTTTTACCAGCCGACCTTCTGGACCTGTTTGAGGAGTAACAAGGGTCATGCCAATAATATTGCCAGTATATTTTTCGGCTTCTTGAGGACTTTTTGCCAACTTAACACCGCCGCCTTTACCCCGCCCTCCTGCATGAATCTGGGCCTTGACCACCACCACATCGGTACCAATTTTCTTGGCGGCTTTAGCGGCTTCTGCCTGGTTGGAAACGAGAATTCCGTTGGGAACGGCAACGTTATATTTTCTTAAAATTTCTTTGGCTTGGTATTCGTGAATCTTCATAAATTTTTTCGTAATGTTGAAATAGGATGCGCACTTTTAGCATAGGAAAAGGGAGCTTGTCAAAACAAATCCCCTGTTTTCTAAACCAGGATTTCAATACGCAGTGGATGATAAAGGTTTTTAAATTACAGCGAACGCTTAATGAGTAACCTTTTTATGAAATTCATTGATTTGGGGTCACTTAATTAGATAGGCGTTTATAGACAATAATAACAGTTATGTCACATTTGAGTTAGAAGGGAATATTTAAACAGATCTGCCCATCCTGATTGAGGAGGATGTAAAAGTGATTAGACTGTAAGGTTTGATTTTTCCAAATGAATTGACTTTAAAGATTGCTGGAAAAGCCTCTGAAAATTTGATTGGCAATCGTGTAATCAAAAAATTTTTTTGAAAGGAATCAGTGGCATGAACACTCAAAAAACATTTCCAGTAAGTAACTCGGTAGGAATTGGGAAATATGAGTCAATCGGTAATGGTAACCAAAATGTATTTTCTAAACTTTCAAACCTGTTCTCAGGCAAAGAGAAGGAAAAAATCACCCTCGTTGACCATATGCCTGGATTGAGAGCCTGTTTGGGTAGCTTACAGACGAATGTGTTTGTTGCTGACCAAAACCTAAACTTGGTTTATATGAATTTTCATGCAGAGGAAACTTTGAAATCTGTGGAGCCAGAAATTCAAAAAGCGTTTGGACTTGGCGTTGATGATCTGTTAGGGGGGTCGATTCACCGGTTTCATAAGGACCCACGGGCTGTAGAAGCGGTTCTGAGGAATCCCTCTGCCTTACCGCACCAGGCGGATTTTGAATTTGGCAGTATCGTTTTAGGTTGCACCATTAATGGTATCTGGGATGCAGAGGGCCAGTCTCAAGGGTATATCGTGAATTGGGAGGAGGTGGGCGAACAAAGAAAGCTTGAAGTAGAACAAGCAAGAAAGTTTTCCATGCTGGAAAATGCTCCCTTCAATATTTTATTCGCCGATAGCGATTTGGTTTTGCAATACGCCAACCCGGCTTCCCTGAAAACTCTTAAAACTCTGGAACAATATTTGCCGGTGACCGTTGACCAATTGGTCGGACAAAGTATCGACGTTTTCCATAAGAATCCTCAGCACCAGAGGAACCTTTTGGAGGACCCGCGTAACCTGCCGCACAATGCCCAAATACATTTAGGACCCGAAGTGCTTGATCTGGATGTCAGTGCTATTTATAACCAGAACAAAAACTATACAGGGGTTATGGTGAATTGGTCGGTGGTTACGGAAAAACTGAAGCTGGTAAAAGATAACGAAGAAATGGTTCGTTTGGAAAAAGAAAGAACAGATGATCTGGATCAAAAAGTTGAGCAAATATTGGAAGTGGTCCATGCCGCGGCTCAGGGTGACATAGCCAGACAATTAAATGTGATGGGAAGTGACCCCATAGGCATGGTTGGGCAGGCCCTTGCCGATTTTATAGCAGACTTGCGAGTTAATATTGGTTCTTTTGGAAAAGCCGGCGATGATCTCAGCCTTTCATCGAACGAACTTGTATCAGTCAGTCAGCAATTGAGTGCCAATGCAGAGGAAACTTCGGCCCAGGCAGGGGTGGTTTCTGCGGCTTCCGAAGAAGTCAGCACCAATATTCAGGTTGTAGCTACCGGAACGGAAGAAATGACGGCAAGCATAAAGGAAATATCTCAGAGCGCAAGCCAGGCGGCGCAGATTGCCGATTCAGCTGTTAAGACGGTTGAGCAAACCCATCAAACCATTATGGCTCTGGGTGAAAGCAGTACGGATATTGGACAAGTGGTTAAAGTGATTACTGAAATAGCGGGCCAAACCAATTTGCTGGCTCTTAACGCAACCATTGAGGCCGCTCGTGCCGGGGAAGCGGGTAAAGGATTTGCGGTGGTTGCTAAAGAGGTCAAGGAACTGGCTAATCAGACGGCCAAGGCAACGGAGGACATCAGTCAGAAAATTAAAGTTATACAATCTGATACTAAAAATGCCGTGGATGCCATGGATGAAATTACCCATGTTATTAATGAGGTCAATGATATTTCGGGAACGATTGCCAGCGCAGTCGAGGAGCAAAGTGCTACCACAAATGAAATGAGCCGAAACGTGACTGAGGCGGCGAAAGGGGTGCAGGAAATAGCCCAAAATATTTCGGGGGTGGCTCAGGCGGCTTCCGACACCAGCCAAGGGGCCATTGCTACAGAGCAAACCGCGACGCGATTGACCCAGAGTTCAGAGTTGATTTCTGACCTGGTGGGTAAGTTTAAATATAAAGATCCCAATATGAGTCTCATGGCATGGAACGATTCATTTGCTACTCATGTGGGGGATGTCGATACTCATCATAAAAGGTTGATCGATCTTATTAACGAAATTTACCGCGGTATTATGCTTGAAAAAGGTAAAGAGGTTGTAGATAAAACGCTGAATGAGTTGGTGGACTTTACCGTTATACATTTCGTTTATGAAGAAAGTTTGTTTGATAAATACAGCTACGAAGATTCTAAATCTCATAAAGAAAAACATAAGACTCTTCTTGGGCAGGTGGGGGAATTTGTCGGCCGGTATAAACAGGGAGAGGAAGTTAGCCACGAGTTGTTATCATTTCTGAAAAACTGGCTAACGAAACATATTATGGGGGTGGATCAAAAATACGCTCCTTATTTAAGAAGCAAGATGGGGAATTAGGATTAAATAGGATATTAAAATTTTAACATTTTGAGGCGATATTTTTGGGAGGCTCCTGGTTCCCCTGCCCTGTATTAGTGGAGGCGTGAAACAATTGCTCCCAGGCGTCTGCAAGCGGACTTAATATTTTGATGACATCCTCCAGAGCTTTTCGGTCAGACTTGATATTTGCCAGGGTTAATTGGCTGAGCATGTATTGGTATAAAGATTCCAGGCGATAAGCCACTTCGCCCCCTTTTTTTAAATCCAGAGCTAAAGAAAGTTCGTTGATAATATCGTGGGTTTTATTGATATATTTTCCCTGTCCGGCGATATCTCCACTATCAATGCTTTGTATTGCCATGGTGGAAAATTTAATAGCCCCTTCATACATCATAAGAATGAGGCGACCCTGACTGGAGGTCGAGATCTCGTTTTTACGATACTGATTATGATATCTTGATGGAACCATTCTGTTTTATTTTCCTGACTATTGGTTAACCGCCGCTAAATAAAGCTTTAATGCCGTCAATGGAACTGCTAAATGCATCTTTTTGAGAATTTAACCTTCCCAATGTAACTTCGAGATTAGTAAATCGTTCTCTCAGGTTTTCATCGAATAATACGAGTCGTTCTTCCAAATCGATAATCGTCTCCTCGAAGTCCTGAATGGATTCTGTCGCCGTATCGATTTCTGATTCCAAAGGCCCTTCCAGAGATGAGTCGGTCAGGTTGGAGAGAATTCGATTGGTGATTTCGGCCACTCCAGCGGTTATGGTGATTTTTCCGTAGCTCCCATCGGAGAGGTCGGAAATTCTAAAGTTCAACCCTTCAGAATCCGTTCCAGCGGCCCCTGCATAAAAGTTTCCTGTACCTGTCGCATTTACAAAGGTGCTGGATCCGGATGTGGCCAATTGTGGGACTCCACCGGAAACCTGAATATCGTAGCCCCCCGGTTTGGTCGCGCTGGTGAACCCGATAAAAGTTACTGCCGAACTAGTGGTACTGCCGCTACTGGAGAATAGTTGGCTGACATTGCCTACATCTTCGGCCAGGGCATCGCTTAAATCACCATCGTCAATAGAAATAGTTCCATCGCTTGCTGTGCGAATTCCTATCTGCGAAAGAAACTCAAAATTTCCAGATACTCCCACAACTTGGTTAGAGGCAGATTCTCGCAATTGTTGTTGCAGATTCTGGACCGTAAAGTTGGCGAACAAGACACTGGTTTCCTGGGTGTCCCTATTCAAAGCCAATAAATCATTAAGATGTACCATTAGCTCATTGAAGCCATCTACATAACTCTGGATTTTTTCTTTAATCGTATCCGTATCAGAGCTTAAGGTAACGATCCCGGAGCCGGCAGATTCCAACGTTAAAATTGTTCCGTCTATTACATCAGAAATCACGTTACCGGATTTTGTGATGGAAACACCATCCAGTATAAAGTTTGCGTTTTGAGCGGATTGGGTTTCGGTAAAGTTGACGAGATTTGTTGATCCTGCTCCAAACAGAAACCCGGTGATGCCAATGGTCACTTCATTACCAACCCCCGATTTGGTGCCTGAAATCGCGAGGCGTACGGGATTCGTACTACTACCATCGTTAATAAAACTGGCTTTTACATCCAGGCCAGAGTTATTGATAGCCAGACGCAAGCCATCCAAGGTGTTGTTGGTGCTGTCGATGGTAATGGTTACAGAAGACGCGCCAACACCTAAACTTAAGGTTCCCTGGTCAATGGAAGTAGAGGTTGAGGCAAAACCCTCTGAAACTAATTTTGATTCCCGTGCCAGACTGTTGACCGTTAAAGAAAATGTCCCGGAGGAGGCTTGGCTGCTCGTGCTTAAGCTTACCACCGAGTTTGAATCGAGAGAGTTGTTGTTGGAAAAATCCCCTTGGGTAGACAAAAACTCAGCTTCTGAATTCAGGGTGGTGACTATTCCTTTGAAAGTTTGTAGTCGGCCTTTCAGGTCCTGAAAGCTTAGAAGTTTTGCCTCCTCTAAGGATCGTTTGGCCTCAACAATATTAATGGGGGCACGTTGGAGAGCCACCAGATTGTCTATAATACCCCCGGTATCGAGGTTGGAATTGATTCCAAATATTGCGGTTTGAGCCACTTAAGGACCTTTCTCAGGCAGTTAAATTACAGCAAATGCACGAATGCTATCTAAAGATTTATCGGTCTATAAAAAAGCAAACTTTAGGGCACCTCTAAAAATAGGGTAAAAAGTGGATGGATGAATTAAAATAAGTGAGTAGTTAGTTTTTTTGATTCCCTCCGCCCTGAAAGGAATGCAGCCA
>JABIXH010000197.1 GCA_018664975.1 Nitrospina sp.
CCACCATGCTCCCCGCAAATTCCCAAATGAATATTGGGTTTGACCTTTCTTCCCTTCTCAACCGCGAGACTTATCAATTGTCCCACTCCATCCTGATCTACTGATACAAAGGGATCTTGGGCCAATAAGCCTTTTTCAAGATATTCGTTCAGGAAGCTACCCGAGTCATCCCGGCTAAGCCCAAAAGCAGTCTGAGTCAAGTCATTGGTTCCGAAGGAAAAGAAATCTGCTTCCACGGCTATTTCATTTGCCGTCATTGCGGCCCTGGGCAGTTCAATCATGGTACCGATTTTATATTTCAGATCCACACCCGCTTTTCCAATCACTTCCTCAGCCGCCTCTAAAATAAGTTCGCGAACAATTTTAAATTCATTAACATGTCCGACAAGCGGCACCATGATTTCCGGAAACACATTTATTCCCTTTTTAACTAATCTACAGGCCGCTTCAATAACCGCCCTGACCTGCATACTATAAATATTAGGGAAAGTGATTCCAAGTCGGCAACCTCGATGTCCGAGCATGGGGTTAACTTCTTTCATTTTTTCGATTTTTTTCCCCAGAGCTCCCGGTGACACCTTCATCTCTTTGGCCAGGCTTTTAATCTCTGCTAAAGTATTGGGTAAAAACTCATGTAAAGGAGGGTCCAGCAACCGCACCGTAACCGGAAACCCCTCCATCACCTTAAATATTTCCGTAAAATCTCCGCGCTGGATGGGAAGCAGTTTTTTCAACGCCTCATCGCGGGTTTTTTCGTCCTCAGCGACAATCATTTTTCGCACCAGAAAAATGCGCTCTTCGTCAAAGAACATATGTTCTGTTCGACATAATCCTATTCCCTGCGCCCCAAAATCCCTTGCCATTAGGGCATCGTGCGGGGTATCAGCATTAGCTCGAATCTGCAAAGATCTCACTTCCCCTGCCCAGGTCATCATTCGAGTAAAGTTATTCGTCAACCGAGACTGGATCAAGGGCACCGACCCCTTAATCACCCTGCCGGTCGCACCATCCAAGGTAATCGAATCCAATTCCTTAAGTTGGAGGTCCCCCAACGTACATTTTTTCTTTTTTGCGTTTACGTCCAGAGTATTGACCCCGGAGACGCAAGGCTTGCCCATTGCCCGGGCCACTACTGCGGCATGTGAAGTCATACCTCCTTTGGCAGTCAGTATTCCCTGCGAAACACTCATGCCATGAATATCTTCAGGGGATGTTTCCATACGCACGAGAATAACCTTCTCTTTTTTCTCAGCTAATTCCTGAGCACGCTCGGGAGAGAATACAATCTTCCCTGTAGCCGCACCCGGTGAGGCCCCCAAACCTTTTCCTATCAATTTTAATTTTGCCTTGGGGTCAATCGTTGGATGGAATATTTGATCCATTTGGTTCGCCGGAACCCTCATTAAGGCTTCCCGTTTACTGATCAAACCTTCATTCACCATATCTATCGCTACTTTAATCGCCGAGGCAGTCGTACGTTTACCAGACCGGGTCTGCAATAAAAATAATTTTTGATTTTCAATGGTGAATTCCAGATCCTGCATATCTTTGTAATGGTTTTCCAGTTTCTGGTAAACTTTTACCAGGTCCTGATAAACCTCCGGCATGTCTTGCTCCAGTTTTTCGATCGGGTGGGGTGTCCGGATTCCCGCTACAACATCCTCCCCCTGGGCGTTGATCATGTATTCTCCATAGAATTTTTTCTCTCCCGTGGCGGGGTTCCGGGTGAATGCCACTCCGGTAGCAGAAGTATCGCCCATATTGCCAAACACCATCGACTGAACCGTAACCGCTGTACCCCACTCGTGTGGAATTCCATTCAACCTTCTGTAAGTTTGCGCCCGCTCAGTGTTCCAGGAATTGAAAACCGCTTCCACCGCCATACGCAATTGCTGGTGAGGATCTTCTGGAAAATCTATTTGAGTGGCACGGGCAACCAAGGACTTGAACTGCTTGATGAGTGCCTTCAACTCTTGAATAGTAAGTTCCGTATCAAATTCGATTTGGCGTTTTGATTTTTTCTTGGCGAGTAGGGTTTCAAACCGTTCTCCGGGAATCCCCAGCACCACATCTCCAAACATGGAAATAAAACGGCGATACGAGTCGAGAGCAAACCATTCATTCTTGGTGCTCCTGGCCAAACCACGAACAGTTATATCGTTCAGCCCAAGGTTCAACACCGTGTCCATCATACCAGGCATGGAAACTCTTGCTCCCGATCTTACTGAAACAAGTAATGGGTTTTCGGTGCAACCAAATTTTCTTTTTAGAGACCGCTCAAGATCTTTCAGGCGGGATAAAATCTCATCCCACAATTTTGGCGGGAAGGTGTATTTATGCTTGAAAAAATAGACGCAGGCTTCCGTGCTTATGGTGAAACCCGGAGGGACTTGTATACCCAGAGAAGCCATTTCAGCAAGGTTGGCACCTTTACCTCCCAGGAGGTTATTCATATCTGCTTTGCCCTCGGTATTTTCATCTCCGAAAGCATAAGTATATTTTTGTGCCATAAAAACAGTCTGCCCCAACTATTTGAAAATAAGAGTCAAAAGAGTTTGTATGTGGAATGGTGCTAGGTTATCTGATGACCAATAGGTTTTCAACCTTTTTTCAAAATGATACGGGAAAAATCCGCAAGGCCAGAAAAAAGACCGGAAATCTGATAAAGAAGGTGAAGGCGATTTGTTCTTAGCGAAGCCTCTTCCACCATAACCATGACCTCATCGAAAAAACCATCAACAGCTGGCTTGATTTCTACAATTTTTTCCAATGCCTGAGAAAATTCCTTGTTTTGAATATACCGGAACACCGGGTCCCGAACTTTCAAGTATGCTTCGAACAACTTCTTTTCGGCCGGTTCATTTAACAACCCCGGGTCCACTTCGCCCTCAGCCTCATCATTAAGGATGCTAACCACTCGACGAAAAGCAATGGCCAGAGGTTCAAAATAGGGTTGCTTTTTCAATTCGGAGAAAGCTGAAACCTTTGCCCTAATATCGACAATAGAATCCAGTCCCGTAGACAAAACACAATCAATCGCGTCATGTGGAAATCCCTCGGAATTCAAATAGGTTTTGTATCGTTGGGAAAATAAATCCATAACGTGATTGTTAATCGTTTCAGGTTCCAATTTTAGTTTTGAACCCATGGAGTTAAGGCCCTCCTGAACAAGTTGGTCTAATGAAATCTGCCAACCCCGGTTCAGAAAAATTTGTATGATACCCAGCGCATTTCGCCTAAGCCCATATGGATCTTCAGACCCGCTGGGAATCAATCCCACCCCGATACAGCCTAAAATGGTATCAAGCTTGTCTGCCACAGCAATTACAGATCCCAGGTCACTTGCAGGCAAATCATCTCCGGCAAAAGCAGGACGATAATGTTCCTTTATCGCCTTAGCGACTGCGGCTTCCTCCCCAGAGTGGTCAGCATAATATCCCCCCATAACCCCCTGCAGTTCCGGAAATTCATAAACCATTAAAGTTACCAAATCGGCTTTGCACAAACGTCCGGCTCTCAAGGCTTGCGACTTTTTATCCGGGCAAGTGTGAGTGGATAATATTCCGGCAAGCCCACAAATCCTTTCCATTTTTTCATGCAGAGTCCCCAGTTTTTTCTGGTAAACAACCCCCTTTAAAGGCTCCACGAATTCTTCCAGACTTTTCTTTTTGTCCTCATTATAAAAAAACCTGGCATCTTCCAACCGGGCACGCAAAACTCGCTCGTTACCCTTTTTAATTTCCTGGCCTTCCCCAGTTGGCATATTGCTGATGGTTATAAAGCACGGCAATAAATTTCCTTTTCCATCTGTGACAGGAAAGTATTTCTGGTGATACTTCATCGTCATCACCAATAATTCCTTGGGCAGTTCCAGGAAATGAGAGTCAAAGTCTCCACGAATGGCTACGGGGAATTCCACTAGATAATTGACGATACTCAACAATTCCAAGTCCTCCTCCACTACTCCACCCGCCTCTCGAGCCAGGTTTTGAACCTGCTCAAGAATTTTCTGCTTTCTGATTTCAGGATCGACCAGTAAAAAATGATTCTCACTCTCCTCCAAATAAGAGGAAAGGTTTTTCACCGAGAATTTATCCGGTTTTAAAAATCGATGCCCCTGTGAAAAGCTACCGCACGGAATACCATCAAAACTGAAATTCAAAGGCTCGCCATCGAATAGTGCGGTGATCCAATGTAAAGGCCGGGCAAAAGGGCGTGCCTTATCTGCCCAACGCATTTTTTTGGAAAAAGGAATATTGCCAATGAATTGAGGAAGAAACTCATTCAGATGATCCGGTGTAGGACGGCCTTTTTTTTCTACACGAGCGCAAACCACTTCCCCCTTTGAAGTTTGATCACGAGTCAACTCAGAAACATCTAACCCCTTGCCGCGCGCAAACCCTATTGCCGCCTTAGTCGGGTTCCCCTGATCGTCATAAGCCACCGAAATACTGGGGCCATGAAAGAGTTCCACCATATCTTCCTGTATGGAATCCACCCCTTTTACTGAAACCACTAACCTCCTTGGTGTACCCAGAATCTCAGGAGCCTCCGCCTTGATCCGGTTGCGGGTAAAATAGGAGGCCAGTTCCTCACGCATATATTCAAGGGCTGGCTGAACATATCCCGAGGGAATTTCCTCAGAACCAATTTCTAAAAATAATTCGGGCATATCCTTGGAATCTCAATTTAAACAATCATAAAACAGCATAAGCTGGCAAAAACCGGTATTATCGAACAATTATCCACAAAGTCAACCATCAGGAGTTAGAGCGCCCGGAAACCCTTGCTCATGGCTCATATTGAATATTTTTCAAAGCTATACAATGTTAAAATTATCCAGCTTTAAAAACCCATGCTTCTTTTAAAGGTTGTTTCATGACCACAATTATAATCATCTTTATCTCAGTCATAGTGCTGGTCGCACTGGGTTCAAAAGTATTTTCCAAGGGTTCCGCCAGGAAAGGCAAATCTGGAAAAAGTGGGGTGGCTCCCGATTTAGGCGATCCTTCATCCAAAAAGAAAAAGAAGGAGGAAGGGGCCACTATTGAAAAGACTTTAAAAATGCCTGCCAACATCAATCTCAGCGGCGTGACACTTTTTCGACCTCCGCCTGAACCTGTGCTTTTTACCGGCCGAAAAGAGGTCCTGAAGAAAATTGCCGGCCAGACCTCAGGCGCTCCAATCCTGATAGGAATCAGTGGTTTTTCGGGCATCGGTAAATCCTGCTTAACCATCCCCTTGAGTAAAATGTTCACACCTCAATATCCCGATGCCTGCTTGTTCGTGGATATGCAAGGTGAACTATCCAATCCCCCTTCTGCTGAAGACATCATGCGAAGGATCATTTTAAAATTTCATCCTACCCAACCCATTCCAGCAAACGATAAGCATCTGGCAAAATTGTACCGGGTAGCCTTAAAAGCACATAAAGGCATTTTGATTCTCGATAACGCTTCGGGAGTAAAACAAATCAAGCCCCTCATCCCTCCCTCTTCCTGGGTTTTGATTGCAACTTCCGCGAAACCTGTTCTGTTGCCCAAAATAATTTCCGTTGATCTGGAGCCCATGGAAGCTCTGGAGGCCCATACCCTGTTAACCCGGTGGGCTCCAGGAATAAGTCCCGCAATCAAAGAAATTTCCCAAATCTGCAAGGGTATTCCTCTGGCTCTGGAGTTAATTGGAAAACTTTTCGCCATCAACTCCACCATGGCACCCGATTATTTTGCCAAAAAATTTACAGAAGTTAGAAAAGACATAGGAGAAGAAGATGAAAAAGGCAATTTAATTGACGGGGTCCGAGCCGCAATAACCCTCAGCTATAAAATGTTGCCAGAAAAAACTGCAGTAGTTTTCAAAAAATTATATATTTTTCCAGGGTCCTTCACCGCCGAGGCGGCCTCTTTTATTTGTGAAGATCCTAAAAAACTTTCTCTTACCGGTCTGGAAAAGTTTGGCTTGATCCAACTTAATACCAATACTCTCCGGTATTCCCTGCACAGTCAGGTTAATAAATACATCAAGCCTATTTTAAAAGCGGGTGATCAAGCCATGGTAGCAAAGCGTCATGCCACTGAATTCATGAATGTGCTGGAGACTGCTTATAACCTTGTAGAAAAAGGAGGCAAAGACGCCATTAAAGGGTTTCGGCTATTTGATCTGGAACTGGAAAATATTAAAGCGGGCATGGAATGGAGCCGCAAACACTGCGATCAGGATAAAGACGCGGCACGGGTTTGCAGTGCATACACTGAAAATGGGGCCACAATGATTAACAAGCGTTTATCCCCTTCGGAGTGCATCCAGTGGTATGAGGCCGCTCTTTTAGCGGCTAACCAGCTGGAAGATAAAGAAGCAGAAGGAAAGCATCTCTTAAACCTAGGCCAACAATATGTTCTTCTGAACCAATCCCCCAAGGCGATAGAAACCTTGCAAAGCGCACTTTCATTTTGCAAAAGAGAAGGAAATGTTGAAGGGCAGGCTACCGCTCTCCAACAATTGGGACTAATCTGCATGATGAATAATGATTACCAAAAACATATCAATTTTGTAGAAGAACATCTGGAGCTAGTGTCAAACAGTGGTTCTAAGGTTGAAGAGTTTAAACTTTTGGTGCAATTAACAAAATCCTGCGTAGAAATTAAAGAATACAATAAAGCTGTCCATACCGGAGAGCAGGCAATGGAACTTGCCCCGATAAACCAGGATAAAATCTTGTTGATCACCCTATTGCACAATCTGGGCATTGGACTTATGGAAACTGGAGAAGCAGAAAAAGCTCTCGAAAAATTTGAAGTGGGTGTAGGACTTTCTCAAAAAACTCCCAATTCTCCACTTCTGGGAGAACTGTTTCAATTAATCGGTGAAACAGCATTAAAAGCCGGCGATATTCCTGGAGCACTGAAAAACTTAAAAAGAGGGTTAGAGGCTGTGCAGAAAACTAAAAACCTGCAAGCTACAGGGTTATTGATGGTTCAATTGGCTGTAGTCCATATGAAGAGCAAAGGCGAAGAGCAGGCCACAAATTATTTTGAAGAAGCTCTGATCCTATCCCAAAAATCTAAAGATATCTCGTTGAAGGGCAGGGTTTTGTGGAAATGGAGCCTGGCATTGGGAGAGAATGGCCACGTTGAAGAAGCAATAAGCCGGGCACAAAAATCCTTAAAAATTTATGAAGACGTTGATCTGTCGCAAGCTAATGAAATTCGCGGCCAAATTGAGAAATGGGCCGGCTCCTGAAAAAGAATTCCTCTATTTTTTTAATAAGGGAAACTCCATGGCCTCCCTCTGTTGTACATATCTTTCAGCGCATGATCGTGCCAGGTTTCTCACCCGACCAATGAACCCGGTTCGTTCTGTAACACTAATCGCTCCCCTGGCATCTAACTGATTGAAGGCATGAGAACATTTCAAGGTGTAATCGTAAGCGGGCAGAACCAGTTCCTGCTCCAGCAAATTTTTAGCCTCCGCTTCATACATATC
>JABIXH010000079.1 GCA_018664975.1 Nitrospina sp.
AACCTGATCAATCAACTCTACGATATGGGTTTGGTCTCCCATGAATTAGTCCTTTATTTTTGTTGTGAACTCTTAATTGTATGAACAAATATTTTTATAAATCAAGTCAATTTTCTCAAAGGTTTAGTGGAGAAAACCTTGTCATTATATTAGGATGGATATTTCTATAGAAAATTGTCCATAAAATCTTTCGCATTAATTTTCCGCATTCCGACTTGGCTCGACAAAAGCCCAAATAGGGTGTTTCCATAACCCTCGCCTTAAAAAAGGTGGGGGCAATCTCTGACAGAATATTGATGGCTCTATGACCCCTGCTAAAAACAAAATTCATATCGAAAAGTGCATCATTAGTTTCAGCCACAACAAATATTCGACTCGCAAAGAAGCGGATAATTTTAGTATTGCAAAAGCAGAGCGCGAAATTGCTACGGGAAAAAATGGGATCAGCCATCTTATCCTGAGGGCTGAAAATGATGACATAGATCGACTAAAATTTCTTTTTTTGATCCAGGGAATACCCATTATGTGTTACGCCCTGGGCAACTTGTTGAATTCCAGTTTGCGAGAAATTGTGGTCGTTGGCTCCGAAGAAGTCAAAACTATTATGGACCACTTTCTGAATATTGTCGGAACCTGTGGAAAAACCATTCGATTTGTCCTGGAAGATGCCCAACACCTCAATCTCGTCCACACGATGAATCTGGGAAGAGAGTTGCTTTCCCTTTCCCCTGATGAGTTGGTTCTCTTCCAACCCGGCGACCTGCCGTTCTTATATGACCTGGAAAAAGTATTACATTTTCCCGAAAATAAAAAACACAACCTGGTGCTCTGGCTGAATTCACGGCAAAAAATGTTTCCAGAATTCGAAAAGAATTCTGACAGCGAGTTCGTCAAGCGGAATTATCACTACAGATCCATCGACAACCCTGGAAACGAACTGCTGGATCTGAAAGAACCCAATTTATATCCCATTAATTTCTCCATGATGGACTCAGATATCATCGACAACCTGCACTCCTCCCGAAAAGACGGTCAAATAATCCATGCAGGAATCCAAACTGCATTGCAAAAACCCTTGCGGTTGCTCAAAGTTCTTCCCTATTATTTGGATCATTTATTGACGTTCCGGCTAAATTTAAATCGCATTCGACCGGGCGACAAATATCAGTTTGGAATGTCTCGAAAGAATTTTCATAAAGGGTCATCCCGTTTGCTGGATACTCCCTTGACTACCACGTTGCATGACGACCCGGCTTTCGTTTCCGATGTCGATGCATTGGAAGATTGGGAGGATTTTGAATCCCTTACCCGTTTTTCGGAAAATAAACAGGGTCAGAAAGGATTGGAAAACATTCACCCTTTTGGAGAAGCCTTGTCCCAGTTTAGGGAAAAGGGTATGCCGGAATTGAAAGTAGAAATTCCCATGTATCGGGATTTTCCTTCATACATCAACTCCATTTATGAAACCCTCAGGATGGGTTATGTACCTTTTGACAAAGAAGGCCATTACATTTCGCCCCACGCGGAATCGAAAGAAACGGAATCCGCCTACCGTTGGTACAAAAACAAATGTGACTCTCTGGAAAAATTACAGTCGGGAAATACCAACAATAATTTAAAATAAAAGCCTCTGACGTTATGCACCCACATGCCAGGCAAGCTTCCTGTCAACTGATAATAACGCTATAATGGATTGGCGGTTCTATTTAATAAAACTCAAATCACCTGAAAAGCTGACACCAAAATGCCAAATTCATGGTTGAAAAATAATTTATTAAATCGGACTCGGTTAACAGGGTTCATTCTCATATCGCTCGCCATTCATTTCATGCTGGTGATTGTTCACATGATGAATCCTGTTAGTGAAAAAGTTGAAAAAGGGCCTCCACCCATTCAGGTGAAGTATGTTGAGTCAGAAAAACCTAAAGCAAGCAAAAGCAGTCGAATTATCGACACGCCCCTCCCTCCAAAAAAGATTGAGAAAGCCAGAACAAAAGAATTACAGGCTAAATATGACAGCCGAGCCCATTCCAACACGAGCGCCAAAACTTCAAAAACATACCAACGAAAAAAAACTGTGGTGCCTAAATCTAAAGGTTCAAGGGAAAATCCAGGAATCGCACCTGTTAGAAAAAATAAAGTCGTCCGCAAACCTAAAACTCAGTCCAAAGTGGAGTCCCCAAAAAGAAACTTGCCAGAGTCGGATATTGGAAAATTTAAAACTCTTACCCGAAAAAAAACCACACCCTCAACATCTTCCTCTGCGCCGAAAGCGGGAACAGGTAGTGCCTTGGCTTTGTTAGACGGATTTGATCCTGAAAAATTCGCATCGCTGGATACGAAGAATCTCGAAAACTCCGATGATGATGAACCCGTTTCGCTCGATACGACAGAGGTGAAATATGCATCGTATTTTGCGAGGATCAAGCACCAGATAGAACGGGTCTGGATTTATCCTTCTGATGCGGCAAAGCGTGGTATTAGTGGTGATCTCAATTTAACTTTTAGTATTTCCAAGGATGGGAACCTTCTTGGTGCTCGCCTGCTGGATCGGTCGGGCTATGAAATTCTGGATATGGCCGCACTCAAAGCCGTGAAGGAAGCGGCTCCCTTTTATCCCTTTCCTGCAAATATTCAACGGGAGAAATTAACCATCCAGGCCAATTTTATTTATACTCCTAACCTTGAATCCATTGCACCCTGATTAGCCAATATCATGAGTTCGCCCTGACGCTTTTTATTGTTAGGAGCAGGATCATTAAAAATTCTCGCTCAGAACCTTAAAGTCTTTTTCATATGAATGAAAATTCTTTACTTCCCCCATCCAAATCCAAAGCTATAACCGCTATTTTATTATTGCCTGCAGAGCCTGACTTGTATTGGCAGGATCTAGCGGGAGTGCCTTTCCTTCTTAGGAACATTCTCACCTTGCAACAGGCAGGAATAAAAAAGTTGGCGATCTGGCCGCAGGAATCTACTGCAAGCATGGATATCATACGTGCCAACCTTGACCGGGACCCTCGAATAGATCTGGATTTGGAGTGGATCACTGATCTTTCCGTTGGACTTCAAAACCTGGAGAGCATTATTCTTGACGGTTCTACCCTGCTCGAAGTGTCACAGATTCGAGAGGCGATGGCTCCATCGAATATCGACCTTTCAGATTCCTCCACTTTCCGTTTCTTTCCCGACATGCTTGGGCACAACCGGGAGTCACAAGAAAAAAACATTATGAAAGTTATCCCGCCCTGTGAGTCGTTACGTTTAAATAATAAGGAGGATTTTCTGGCGGTAGAAGAACGTCTTTTGAAATCAGTTGGATTGAGTAACGACAGTTTGATGGACAGGCTAGTGACTCGATTCATCTCCCGGCAACTGACGCGCCTGTTTTTAAAAACTTCCTTGACGCCCAATCAGATCACCTTTTTGAGCCTTTTGTTAGGTCTTGGGTCAGCGTGGTGCTTTTTTCAGGGAACTTATTTTTCGGGCCTATCCGGCTCCCTTCTGCTTCTAGTGTCAGCATGGGTAGATTGCACCGATGGAGAAATTGCACGCCTTAAATTTATGGAAACTCCCTGGGGAGCCCGGTTCGATATCTTCTGCGATAACATCGTTCACTTTTTCGTCTTTTTTTCCATTGGCATGGGTGTGTTTTTTGCAACCGGTGATCCTATTTTTAAACTTTATGGGGGATTGGCCGTCTACGGTAGTTTGGTGGCGTTTATGATTCTTAGCGGCATCATCGTAAAAAACAAGCAGGCGGCTGGACAGGGTGAACCGTCCGAATCCAACCTGATTGACCAGGTGGCCAACCGGGACTTCATCTATTTCCTGCTAGTCATGGCCTGGTTGGACAGGCTCGACATATTTATCCTCCTGACAGCAATAGGAGCAAATGTGTTCGCCTTGTACCTGATGTATCAGCGTAGCCGTTGGGGAAATAACTCCATTTAACCGGCAAAAATCTAAACGGCCCAGTAAGTCATCTTCCATTCCCGTCAAAAGTAACCCTTCCTCGCGTTGAGTTGATAAAGTCTTTGACTGTGTCCAGGTGACTTGTAACCGGACAGGGGGGCAATGATGCGATGAACTGCTTTCCGTAACCGCGCCGGTGCATACGGGAATCAAGAATGGATACCACACCTGTGTCGGTCTTTTTTCGGATCAATCTTCCGAATCCTTGCTTCAACTGAATGATCGCTCGGGGAATCTGGTAATGCTTGAAGGGATCGATATTCTGTCGACGCAGTTCCTCAATGCGGGCTTCGGTCAACGGTTCTTTAGGGACGTCAAAGGGTAATTTGGTAATGATGACACTTTGCAAGGCATCACCGGGTATGTCCACCCCCTGCCAGAAAGAATTGGTTCCAAAAATCACTGAAGGTTTCTCTTTAAATTTTTTTATCATCAGCCCAGTGGGCATGTCTCCCTGTCGAATGAGTGGAAAATGCAAATCATCTAACCTCTCATAGACCTGATTGAGCAGTGCATAGCTGGTAAACAGGATAAAGGTTTTTCCTCCAGAGATATTTATCAGTTCCCGGCACCGGTTAGAAATACCGTTCACATAAATTTCTGTATCATCGCTTGGTTCCGGCAGGTCATCAGGGACATAGAGAAGGGCTTGATTGGGGTAGTCGAAGGGAGCATCCAATGCCAATTCCTCATCCGCGTGGTATCCAATGCGCTCTTTAATAAACTCGAATCCCTTTGAAGTGGTCAACGTGGCTGAGGTCATGACTATCCGGTCCAGTTTATTGAACACCTGCTCTTGCAGTTCTTCTGCGACATGAATAGGGACTCCGCGCAAGACCACGCGCGCAAAGCGTTTTCTTGGTGTAATTTCTATCCAATACACATACCCTCGCATGTGTTGATTCAAGATGGCGGATAGTGAATTATTGAATTCAAAGCAACGTTCCGCCGCCGCAGAGGCATCCACCCTATCCTCTTCCGATTGCAGACTTCCTTCCAGGGACTTCAACCCTTCACGCAACGCTTCGAGTGGAACATAAACGCAATTGTCCAACTGAGGTGGCTTGTAGAAACGCAGGATGCGGTCCTTCTTGCCATACTCTTCCAGCAGATGATTGAAAAAAGCTTCGACCGCTTGCCGTGCTGACATCACAAGTTTACGGAGGTGGGGAACTGAATCGTGGTCGACCCGGGTCAATAGGCCACGTTTGGTGCGGGGATTATGAAGTCGATCTAGAAAATAGATCAAATGAGAATTGGAAACTTCCAGCCCCAGAAACTGAGTGGCGGCCTCTTCCAGATTCTGGGCTTCGTCAAAAACGACTGCATCAAAAGCCGGAAGCACCGCTCCAGCATTAGCAACATTAGCAAAAAACAAGTGGTGGTTGACGATTAATAAATGCGCACTGAACCATTTCTTTCTAGATTTAAAATAAAAACAGGATGAATGGGTTTCACAGTTTTTTCCCAGACAAAGATCTTTTTGTCGTCCCACCTCCTCCCAAACTGGAGGAAGAACTTCAAAGGGAAGATCACTGCGATAACCGGTCTCTGTTTCGCCGGCCCAATTGAAAACACTCTCCCATTGGCTTTCCTCATTGGCCTGGGTAAACAGGCCTGCCTGAGCCGAACGCTTTAACCTCCGGAGCGATAAATAGTTTTCGTTACCCATGCATAAGGCGTAACGAAAAGGAATTCCTAGTTTTTCGCGAAGAAAAGGGATGTCGTGATTCAGAATCTGATGCTGGAGAGTTTTCGTATAAGTCGAGATGATAACTTTTTTGTTATTTTCAACAGCCCATAAAATGGCTGGGATGAGGTAGGCCAGGCTTTTTCCCGTTCCAGTTCCAGCCTCCACAATCAGGTGTCGCGCATTTTCAAAAGCTTCTTCCACCGCACCCGCCATATCCATTTGCTGGTGACGGTATTCGAATCCCTCCAAGCCTGATGAGAGGATTCCTTCTTTGCCCAAATAATTTTCTACCCGCTTTGCTGTCATGATCGTGCATGGTACGGGCTCAATATCAAAATCGCAAAATTAATATCGATACCATTTGCAATTGCGCCCGACCCAAAATGGTTTTTCCTCTTTTTGCGAGGTTGAATTTAACGGCAGAATTCATTTATAGTAGATATAGCCAATTTAACTGGAGCCACCATGAGAAGCCTTTCCCTCAGTCTTACTTTCCTTCTGCTATTTACATCTACCACCTGGTCTCAAGATCTTGATGGAGCTCAACAACGCAAATTACTACGGACAGGGCAGTTGGTTTTGGAAGAGATCCAAAACTCTCCCGATCACAAAATTCCTGGGAATTTGATATCCAAAGCCAAGGCTATAATTGTTTTTCCTACCATGGTAAAAGCTGGATTTTTTGTGGGTGCTCGTTATGGGAAAGGGTTTGCCTCGGCACGGGCTCAAGAAACGGGTGAGTGGGGAGCCCCCGCTTTTCTTTATACTGCTGGCGGCAGTATTGGATTTCAATTTGGCGCAGAAGCCGTAGATCTGATTCTGCTCGTTATGACGCAGAGAGGGCTGGAAGGATTGCTCAGCGAAAAGTTCACGCTGGGCGGAGACATCGCTGTAGCGGCGGGTCCGGTTGGCCGTCACGCAGAAGCGTCAGCAGATGTTTTTATGCAGGGAGAAATATATTCTTATTCCAGAAGCAAAGGGATATTCGGTGGCGTTTCGGTGAAGGGCACCATCATCACTACTGATGTTGATGCCAATCTGGCATTTTATGGAAAACCCCTGACGGCAGAGGCTATCTTGCTTTCCAATCAGGCCGGGGAAATTCCCGAATCTGGAAAACAGTTCATAAGAATTTTCAACCACTTGGCCCCTGTCAAAAAAGGAAGGTAGGGGCTATTCCTTAAAGTTGTTCCATTTAACTTTCTTGATACTCCACCAGACGCTTAACGTATATCTTCCAATTTTTCGATCATCAAAGTTTGAATCATATGTTCCTTTAATCTGCGGATTACTTTATTGAAGTCAGGATGCTGATTTTTCAGTGAAACATAAAAGACATCAATCGCCCTATCCCCCAGAATGGAAATTTTGGCGCGATGGATTAGAATCCCAAAATCTACAAAAACATTGGAAATTTTGTAAAGCATACCAATATGATCCCGGGCTTCAACTCTGATTACTAGGAGCGGACTGTCCCCCGTTTTTTCAACATGTATCCTTGGGACCATGGCCATTTTTTTCTGCCCGCTCACAAAACGAATTCGAGACTTCAACAGGTCCTGTAGATTGGTTTCTCCCAAAAACAGTTGGTTCAAGGTATTTTTAATATCTTTCCAGATTTCGAAGTCATCGGCGGGGGCATGTGTGCCTGCTTCGACCTGTATGGAAACGATCACCATGCCATCCTCTTTGAGATAAATATGCGCGCCGAGTATGTTTAAATTTTTCGCGGTGACAGTTCCCACCAATTTCTTGAAAGCTTCCCTACCGGCGGGACAGCATAGAGTCAGGTTGTGGAAGTTCCCTTCTTCATGAAACTGGTGATGCAGAATGAATAGCTTATCCTTAATGGACCGGATAAGGCGAATATGCAGGGCCACTTCCTCGGAGGAGGCTGTCATCAGATAATCTTGAGGCATCTGGCGAAGATGTTTTTCAATATCATTGACGGGCAGTTCCCGATGCAGGGCTTTAAAAACTCCGACACGTGTAGCTCGAGGTTGTTGTTCAAGAGACTCAGGATTTTTCAGGTATTTCAGGGTTCTCTCATAGAGTTCTGAAAGTAATATTTTTTTCCAGGCTGTCAGGGTTCCCGGTGCAACCGCTCGCAACTCGGCATAGCTGAGTAGGTAGAGTCCCTGTAACCACTCCAGACTTTCAACCGTGCTGGCAAATTGTCGAATCACCGCAGGTTGGTGTATATCCTGATGCAAGGCGGTTTCGATCAGGGTGTATGGGTTATCGAGAAGGAATTGCAGGGTTTTGGCATCTGTTTCATTCAGGCCGAGTCTTTTGGTTAGGGCCTGCAAAAATTTGTGATGTTTTGTTTCATCGTGGGATATTTTTCGCACGGATTGCAATAGGGCAGAAAATTTAAGAATCTCTTTTCCCGAATAACCCCTATACAACGCAGACAGGTCAGTGGGGTTAGTGAGACTGGAATTCGCTAATTCGTCTAAAAAACGAATGACACGCAGGGAATGTTCGTCGGCGGTGTAATGATGATATAAATCATGGTTTACTTTACAGTGTGCCAGGCCAAATTCCGGTAAGATTTTTTCAAGAATGCCTGTTTGGTGCATCAGTCGCAGGATTTTTTCAGAGGCTTTATCTTTCAGAATGGGAAACAGAATATCCCTGACCTCCATATCCTCCATGAACTCGGCATCAATGAGATTTTTGTTCAACTGCATTTGCCGCCGAAGCTTATAATCGGGTGTGACCTCATGTTTTCTGCAAAGTTCCAATGCGGTCAATAATAAGGATTTGTCTTTTTTAAAATCTTTTTTAGCGTCCCCTCCGTAAATCAAGGAAGAGTCTGAAATATGAAAACCTAGCCCAAGCGATTTTTTGGTCAATGAAGAAATCACTTTTTTGAGAGACCTTTTGGGTTGTCGGCAATGCTCGAAAAGGTTTTGGGAAAAGTTGTGGATATTGGTGGCGTGAAGATAATAGTCGTGCATGAACTCTTCTACTGGCTGGGTATTGGTGGATAACCGATACCCCAAATTAGCGGCAAGTTTTTTCTGGACATCGAATGTCAGGACATCGGTTTTCTTTTCGGTCAGGTAATGCAGTTCATTGCGAACCCGAAGTGAAAAATCGACAGAATGGTAAAGCGACTCAATTTCCTCATTAGACAGAACATGGGTTTCATTAATTTCTCGAAGCGAGTGGCAACCATAGCGCACTGCGGTTGCCCACAGGGCATTATGGTAATCCCTTAATCCCCCCGGCCCATTTTTAATATCCGGTTCCGGGTGGCAAACCACCCCGTCATCCTGGCCGTAGTGAGTGTATTTTTCTTTTAATTTTGAATTCAGAAACTGTTTTACCTTTTTTTGCAAAACGTTTTTATGGATGGAGTTATAAAATTTGTCATAAATAATTCGGTTGCCAATGAGGAATCGAGTCTCGATCATGGAGGTTTTGATGGTCAAATCCTCCTGAGCGAGTTTTACACAGTCTTTAATGGTGCGAGAACTGTGGCCTATTTCCATATCGAATCCCCAGATAACAGATAGAGCATCCTGAATAAAAGTTTTGGTAAGAGCCTGAGGTTGGTCGGAATGAAGAAACAACAAGTCAATATCTGAAAGAGGATTGAGTTCCCCCCGACCATACCCCCCCACGGCGATGAGTGAAAAGTCCTCCAGAACGGGTGTCCCGGAGTAAACCTCAAGCTGTGTCATGGAAAGAAGGACATGCCGGATGACTTCATCGACAAGGCTGGTATGGGCCTGGATGATTTCGCGTCCTCCGGTTCCTGTGCGGTGCCAGCTTTTTATCTTTTCCTTCTCCTCCCGCAACAATTTCTTAAATATCTGAAAATAAGGCAGTCTTTCCCGAGGGTCGGGGGGAATATTCTGCACCTGACTGAAATCTATCGCCAGCCGGTAAATATTTTCAGAAATGCTCATAAAGGATAGTTAGAAGAGAAAAGAAGTCTTTCCAAAAGAATAAAACATTTATCATAAATATCAAGTTTTGTTCTTTCCAACCTTTATATATGAAGGCTTTCCGTATTGTTTTGGAGTTCCCACTTTTTGCTTCATTTTTCAGTGTTTTTGCGGGAAATTATCCGACCAAAATTGCTTGACAAGAGGGGGGTAATAATTTAGCTTAACCGTTCTTCTAATAGACATTTAATGTTGTGCTTCCTGAATAAAACCGCTATTCGCAATTTGATAATTTTGCAACTCATAATTCAAACTTGGTTTCTTCGGGATTGCGGGAATACGGGATACTAAAAGGCAGGGAACGGGCATCATTTAGAAGACAAATAAGCTTTCACGGTTGTAATTTCAAGAAAAATTATGACAGACAATAAACGAGCCAACTTTCAAATGATTTTTAATTATAAATTTATTCTTTTAAAAAGTAATTTCTTAATAATGAGGTAAGAACGATGTCAGATAAGGCAGATATTATTTACACCAAAGTGGATGAAGCACCCGAACTCGCAAGTGGATCTTTTCTTCCAATTATACAATCCTTTACCAAGGTAGCCGGGGTGAATGTGGGGACGATGGATATTTCCCTCGCAGGCAGAATTATTTCTCAATTTCCCGAAAGGCTGAAACCGGAACAACAGCAACCAGACGACCTGGCTTTGCTGGGAGAAATGGTGTTGGACCCCAATGCCAATATTATCAAGCTCCCCAATATCAGTGCTTCGAATCCTCAAATAGCGGCCGCTGTTGAAGAGTTGCGATCCCAGGGTTATGATCTTCCGGATTACCCCGAGGACCCCAAAAATGATGAAGAAAAGGCCATTAAAGCCAAATTCGACAAGGTCAAGGGTAGCGCGGTCAACCCTGTTTTGCGACAGGGGAACTCGGACCGAAGAGCCGCTGTGGCGGTCAAGAACTACGCCAAGAGCAACCCGCACAAAATGGGTAAATGGAGCAAGGATTCCAAAACCGATATTGCAACCATGAGTGGCGAGGATTTTTGCTCGAATGAAAAATCGGTGACCATTACCGATGCCATGGCTGGAAACGGCAAGATAGAATTTGTTGGCGCAGATGGAAGCACCCAGGTACTGAAAGATAAAATTCCTCTTGAGGTTGACGATGTGGTCGACGCGACGAAAATGAGCGTTAAATCTCTTCGGGAATTCATGAAAAAAGCTAAAGAAGAGGCCAAGAATCGGGGAGTTCTGTTGTCCCTGCATATGAAAGCGACGATGATGAAAGTCTCCGATCCCATCATTTTTGGTCATGGGGTAACCACCTATTTTGAAGATGTGTTTACTAAACATGCCGACACGTTTAAAAAGCTCGGGGTCAATGCAAATAATGGCTTGGGTGATGTTTATGCAAAAATTAAAGACCTGCCTGAAGGCCAGCAAAATGAAATCAAAGCAGACATTGATGCGTGCGTTAAAGCAGGGCCAGATCTGGCTATGGTGGACTCAGACAAGGGTATCACCAACCTGCATGTTCCCAGTGACATCATTATTGATGCTTCTCTGGCGGCGGCGATCCGCACTTCCGGAAAAATGTGGGGACCCGATGGAAAAGAACACGATACGCTGGCTATGGTCCCGGACAGCAGTTATGCCGGTATTTATCAAGCCGCCATTGATTTTTGTCGCGATAACGGTGAGTTCGATCCCACAACAATGGGCACGGTGCCCAACGTCGGCCTGATGGCTAAGAAGGCAGAGGAATACGGTTCGCATGACAAAACTTTTCAGGCGCCCGCGAAGGGAACCATGCGGTTTGTAGATGGCGCCGGTAATGCTCTGCATGAGTATGATGTGGAAGAGGGAGATATCTTCCGCGGTTGCCAGGTTAAGGACATTGCGATCAGGGACTGGGTAAAACTTGCGGTCAATAGGGCCCGGCTCTCTGAAACCCCCGTGGTTTTCTGGCTCAATAAAGATCGGGCGCACGATGC
>JABIXH010000032.1 GCA_018664975.1 Nitrospina sp.
AACATGCGCGTGTGTGACCTGACGTTCACCATAGCTGGAAGACCACCAATCTCCCCAGGCTCCTGAATTAATCGCATCAACAAGGTCAATGGCTTCCAGATGAAAAACTATAGAATCTCTTGCAAAATTCCAAAAATGCTCTCTCCCGGGAAGATAATTTTCCTCCAGATCCATATTATGCAATTGAATAAGGAATGAGGAATGTGCAATCCAAGACACCAGGCCAGCGAAAATTATATGAAAAAATAGTAATCCAATAACAACTGGAACTGGATTGCGCTCAATAGTTTCGAAAATATTTTTCATGGCATCGTTAAAGACAAACTATAAAAGTCGAAAATGCGGAGAAATCAGTTCGCGGGCGCAATGGCCAGTAAAATTTACTTTGAAGAATCGCTAAAGGATATTTTCAAACTTGGGATTTTTGGGGCAGAGATTGGGCCAACTCATGATAATCTACTTCTTACTGTGATGCAGTTCTAGCCACCCTAACTTCGAATAATATTGCAGAATGAGTCTGCTGAACTTATTCAAAAAATCCCCGCGCCTAATATGAGAGCAATTTTTCTAACTAGTTGAGAAACAACATTAGAGTAACTCAAAGTGAATAAAACCATATTTTGGACCTAAGAAAATAGCGTTTTATTTTCTACACTCTAACAAGGCCTATACTGACACAATTAAAAAGCCATATCAAACTGGAGAGTTAACCCAAATAGCCTTGGTAATATTTCTTAATATATTCCGCCAAACAAACACGCCAGTCACGCATGAGGTTTAAACCACGCAACTCAAGTTTCTTATTTATTAATCTCTCAGAAGGAGGACGTTCAGCAAAGTATTCCTTCTTCCAGTAATCTGATTGTACCGGGGTAATCTTTATTTTATCCATTATACCAAGAATCCTTATAAGCTCTTGAGTCACCTCGTATCTTCCAGTCACCCCAGCACACACCATGTTGTAAAGCCCCCACAGTTCTTTTTCCAGCAATATTTTCACATTATTAGCAAAATCATGAGTATACGTGGGGGTGCCTAATTTATCATCTACAATGAATAACTCACTTTTCCCATCCTTAAGTTGTGACATAATTTTTTGAATGAATTTTTTATCTTTATTTGGCCCTCCACCCATCATCCAACCAGCGCGACAAATAATATGCTGACGGCAATTTTTCTCAACAAATATCTCCCCCGCATATTTACTTCGAGCATAGTGACCCAAAGGACTTGGCTGATCCCAGTCGTCATATATAGCCTTCCTGCCATCGAAAATGCCAGCTGTACTAATATAGAGGATTGGGATATCTAACTCATTAGCTATGTAAACGGCATTTTCAACTGCAAGGGCATTTGTTCGGTAGGTATCATCTGGATGCAACTCACAATACTCAAGGTCAGTGAATGCGCCTAGATGAAAAAGAAAGTCTGGCTGAAATTCCTGCACATCCTTTTTATAAGCATCGTAATCACGAAAATCGAGGTGGGAAAGCCATTTCTCATTCAGGTCTATATCCGTACACTTTAAATCATAGTCCTTACTAAAAACTTGATAAAAAGCTTCGCCTAACATTCCGCCACAACCCGCTATATATATCTTATTGTTGCTCTTCATAAATCAGATTAGCAAAGTTCATTCAAAATTAATAAATATTGCAACTTGATCACATCCTGAGAATACTTATTTATCACAGTTTTTCGGGCGGCCTTTCCAAGTTTGCCGCGTAACTCAGGATTATTGATTAAAGCTTCAAGTGTATCAACCCAGTCATTCTCAGTTTTGACCAAGCAACCATTTTCATAGTGTTTAATAATCGTAGGAGTCGTGCCAACGTTAGTAGCAACTACAGGTAATCCAAAAGCCATATATTGAATAGCTTTAAGGCCGCTTTTACCTAATACCCATTCATTCTGAAATAGCGGATATACTCCTATATCGATTCCCTGCATGTCTGCAACTTCATTTTCTTTAGTCCACTGAATAACTTCTAAATCTACACCAGGAAGCTCATATTCAAAATTACCAATAACCCTAAAACGAAACTCACAACGCTTATTTAGCTCAATAAAAACGTTACGCAAAAGATCTAAATAAACTTTTGAACTGAATGTTCCAGTCCATCCGACAACTACTTTATGATCATTTGAATAAGAGTTTGCAGGCAGGAAAAGGTTTGTATCAATTGAAGATGAAATGAAAGTACACGTTTTTTTTTCATTGATGCCAAGGCAGTGTTCATTTAAAAATGGCGCGCTGGTAATCACGTGATCAGCAGTTTTTATTAAATGTTCAGTTTTTCCGGCACTCTTTAATTTTTTAACAAAAGGATTAATGTTATTACTTTTTTCAACCAAAACATTATCTTCAATATCATAAACTAATTTTTTTGAAAGCAATCTACACAATCGTTCGAAAAAAGAAGTCCCAAAGGGCGTCACCCACATAAACACATAAACGATATCATAGTGTTGGATACGAAAAATGTCGCAAATCCTTATAAAATAGCCCCGCAACACACCCACTATCTTTGTCGTATAATTGCCAGGTTTATACAATATCTTCCATGTCTTCAAATCCAGAAAAGGTGACATAGTCACATCGTATCCATTTTCTTTCCAATAGTCGAAATACTGTTCATATTTCAACCGCTGACCAGCGGCAACACCATAAGGAAATGGACATATCACAAGAATTCTCTTCATATTCCTTGCTTTTTCTTACCCAGTGCGTGCCAGTAAGGCATTTTCTCAGAAAAGACAATATCTGTTAAGCCACTATGCATCATCATTTGCCGAATTTTTTCCTTTGAAAAACGCTGCTCCAAAGGCGTGCCAAAACGGTCGAGCGCATCATTTCGAATGATATTCATACTTTTTCCAACATAATAGGAGAGAGGAATACATTTAGTCCACTTTCTAAACCCTATCAGCCTTACTATTCTAGCAATCGCGATGAAAGGCAAATACAACGTAAAGGCCAAGAGATCACAAACAAACTTTTTCAACTGAAACGGAAAGGAGGAAACTATCCTTCTTACCAGGTTTGAAATATAAAAAAGAAATTTAAAGAAGCACCCTCGATTGTCGAGGGAGTAGTAAAGATAAACTAGGAAGTACCCACCGGGCTTTAATTTGTCTATGCATTTTTGCATCGCCGCCTGAGTATCTGGGATATGATGCAATACCCCAAGGCTTAATGCAAAATCAAAAGTATTGTCAGGAAATGGAATATCACCAGCACTTGCTTGACTGATTCGTACATTTTCATCATTTTGCAACAAAGAAGCCGCCGAAACTACCGCTTCGCTAGGATCAATAGCCTCGATTGCATCAACTTTTTTACTCAAAAATTTCGACCACCTGCCTGTTCCGCAACCAATATCTAGCACATATTTTCCTGTATATATACTTGCCGGGACAATATCAAAGTACTGATTACCAGCAATTTGAATATCCTCATCTGAAAACTCATTAAATTTTAGCCACTCATCTCCAAATGATTGGACAGTTTCCGAATCAATATTTTTGTCCTTGCCTGTAAAAACATAGATCGTTTTATTTCCAATTGCTCGTTTAATTTTCGGACTAGTTGCAAACTTATTCACGGTAGCTTATTTCAGTTTAGAAGCGAACTATATATACTTTTATATTTTGAGACAGCTAATTGTAGCGAAAAATAGTCTATTGCACCTTCCCGTATTTTATCTGGGTCAAACATGATTTTTTTCATATTATCGACAGTTTTTCGATAGTCAGAGTCATTAGATGAATCCACTATAATACCTGACCCATACTGCCTGACTATCATATCCATATCACCAACATTCGAATTACAAATTATTGGAATGCCTAGAGACATCAATTCTCCCTGTTTGGTAGGGCAGGCGGCTTTTGTGGAATAAGCGGGTTTCCGAAAAATAATAGAAAAATGTCCCAATATAGCTAAAGCTGGAACTGAAGACCTCTGGGCAGAAACAATCAAAATTTTATCCATAGAAACCCCCGCCGCTTTAGCTCTTGATCGGATAAAATCGGCACTAGCATGAGTGATGAATAAAAATTTTCCTTCAGGATACTTTTCCAGATAAATAATGAAGAATCTAAACATTTCATCAATTAAGTACCACGTAATTGAGCCAATATAGGTTAGGATCGGCTCATCCGCTCGAATTCCTAATTCTTGCCGCGCATTTTGCATAGCTTCTAATTTTATTTTTCTACGGTCAAATAGGGCAGTATCAGCACAGCAAGGAATAATACTTATAGGTAAAGATAGTTTTTCGATATGTTTCCAACTATCCATTTCCTTTTTTCCGGCGAGGGTTAAGCTAACAATATGATCAGCATTTTCGAGAAAAGCCTTTTCTTTCATTTTAAAAAAAGAATAAACCCCTTTGTAAATTTTATTCTTTAAATCCCAGAGGCCCACATCAACTCTTTCATCTGCCCAAAATCCGCGCATATCAAAAATAAATTTAACCTTACATTTTTTTTTCATCCAAAGCCCAATCATTGATGGAATATAACTGCGGCAATGGACTATCTGAAACTTATTAGCTTTATGCAAGGAAATAGCTTTACGCTTTAATTTCCAATAGTCATATAAAGTCGATAAAATCGGTGGTTTTTTTGTGTAGAAAATTGGCACCCATTTTACATTCGTCCCTTCTAAAAGTTTTTCTATGAGGCCTCTGTTATTTTTATAGGCGTCCAATTTTTCGCAACTGAGCAAAACAAAGTTGTATCCATTTCGACTCAACTCTATTACATAGGACAAAACCTGAGATTGACCAAGCGGATCGGTAATACCATCATAAGATATATATAAAACTCTAGACATTGATATATTATTTCAGAGTTCGAATAAATATTAAATCAAGCTTGATACGATTTATAAGGTGCCTTGATTATCAAATAGTTTTTTCCAAACAAATTACACCCTCAACAATTTTAAATAATAGCTTGAGTACTGATAAAAAAATCACCACACAATAGCTTCTTACAAACGCAAATCAACAACCTCTTTGGGAAGAATGTATTTCAGGTCATAAAGAATGTGCATTTTTTTACCTAGATCATGAATACACTCAGGACCCATTTCTTTGAATTGATTGTGGGCTACAGCAAGGATGATGCTATCGTATTCCTTTTTTTGGGGAGTCGAAATAAGAGTGATGTCATATTCTTTTCGAGCTTCTTCCGTTGATACCCAAGGATCATATACATCAACATGGCAGTCGTATTCCTCCAGTTCCTTCACCACATCGACTACCCGGGTATTTCTTAAGTCCGGGCAGTTTTCTTTAAATGCAAGGCCCATAACCAATACTTTGGCACCATCAACTTGAATGCGTTTTTTAGTCATTGCCTTTATAAGTTGGGAAACGATGTAAACCCCCATACTGTCATTCAAACGTCGGCCAGCAAGAATAATTTCCGGATGATAACCTAATGTCTGGGCCTTATGCGTTAGATAATATGGGTCAACCCCAATACAATGCCCCCCCACCAAACCAGGTCGGAAAGGAAGAAAGTTCCATTTCGTTCCAGCGGCCTGAAGTACAGACTCAGTGTCAAGGCCCATTAAATTAAAAATTTTAGTTAATTCGTTTATGAGAGCAATATTGAGATCACGCTGAGTATTTTCGATGACTTTGGCAGCTTCAGCCACCATAATGCTCGAAGTTTTATAAGTTCCAGCAGTGATGATTGTGTTGTAAAGTCGGTCCACCAAGTCTGCAGTCTCCAAGGTCGACCCTGAGGTAACTTTCTTTATATTGGTGATACGGTGCCCCTTATCGCCTGGGTTAATACGCTCTGGGCTGTAACCAGCAAAAAAGTCCTGATTGAATTTAAGCCCAGAAAATCTTTCCAAAACTGGGACACAATCTCCTTCTGTCGCCCCTGGATAAACAGTAGATTCGTATATAACGATGTCACCCGACTTTAATACTTTGCCAACCGTTTCGCTGGCCTTGATCAACGGGGTCAAATCTGGACGCTTGTGCTTATCTATGGGTGTGGGCACTGTAACGATGAAGCAATTGCAGGTTTGAAGAACTTCTGTATTGGTTGTGTAGGTCAGGAATTTGGCCAATCGGAGTTCCTCTGGTTCGACCTCCTTAGTGTGATCCTGCTGAGATTGAAGCTCAATCACCCGGTTTTCATTAATATCAAACCCAACAACGGGATACTTTTTTCCAAATTCGACTGCAAGAGGGAGACCAACATACCCAAGGCCTACAACAGCAATTTTGATGCTCGAGAGGTCATTCATATTTAGTGGGAATCAAAAAGAGATCGAAGGTTACAACTCTTTAGTGAAATGGTAGCTAGATAACGCTATATAAAGAATACCTCATTTCATGTTTTGAAATCCAGAGGTTTTCTTGATCAATCATATTGCATTGGCTTACCCATCAGTTAATCAAGAATGGAAATCAATGCCATCAATTTG
Source organism: Nitrospina sp. (assembly GCA_018664975.1). Taxonomy (GTDB): domain Bacteria; phylum Nitrospinota; class Nitrospinia; order Nitrospinales; family VA-1; genus LS-NOB. Next base: position 6,458 of record JABIXH010000032.1, read on the forward strand.
AAGGTGATAACCAGTCCTATATGTAGGTGTTCAGATAGATTTTTGTTGCAATTGACTCCGGGCCATAATCTATTTGCTAATACATTCTAATTTAGGCATAGGATTACTTTTTAAGCTCATAAGTTTTGAGACTCCAGCCAAGCTTGAAACATTAAAACCGTCCAGAGCGATGGTGTCCAGTTGTGAGTTCCTGCTTTGTGTTCGGCCCATTTTTGGCGGATAGGTGCGGGGTTAAAATAACCCTCTTGCTTTAGGCGAGCCTCATCCAATAACACTTCTGCCCACTCACACAATGGGCCGCGAATCCA
>JABIXH010000094.1 GCA_018664975.1 Nitrospina sp.
CCTGTATCCTCACCGAGGAAAACGGGCTGTAAAAAGCTCAAAATATCCAAGACCAACATCCTGCTCCGGTGAAATATGCAGGTCAAATCGAACAAAGGCTCAAAATACCTCTCAAACCATTATTTTTAGAGGTGCCCTTATTTTTAATTCTATATACAATCGCATTAATTTTTTCGGGTAGGGTGAAAATATTTGAGATTCCTATTGGCCCTGTATTTATAAACTGCTCTTTAACTTCTTCTTGAGCCAAAGCTTGGCTTGGATAGGTTGAAATGCCAAGTATCAAAGTTGTAGCTGAAATTAAGAGTAAATATTTTTTCATGTCTTAGTTAACTACTGATTGATCCAAATTATCTTTGGATTTTAGTTTAAATTCCAGCAAGTGACTTAGTACTTCTAGCTTGAATAAGGTTGTTCAACTCTCCAGATTCTACCATCTGTTTAAATTTTAATATTACTTCAGGTTTGAAATCAGTCTTTTTATATAATTTCCCGCTTTTGCTTTTTGGGATAAATTGAAGGCATCCATCCTGCCATTTTTGAATGGTTTCTATCATCAACTTTGTTCCCACTGTAAGAGGCTTGAGAAGTAATGTTTGCTCATTGTCGCTTTCTTGTATGGTAATGGCCTGCCTCGACAGAATATCACCCGTATCAATATTCTGATCTATTCGATGTATGGTTGCTGACAAGTGATGAAATTCCCCCTGATAGATAGGCCAAAAATTGCAGGACGATCCCCGGTAAAATTCTGGATCACCCAAATGCAAATTAAAGTACTGGCCTGGAAACGCATCAAGCATTGGCTCTCTCAAGACACTGGTTCCAAATACAGCCAAAAATCCAGGGTTAGCTTGTTTAATTTTGGCGATAGTTTGGGAAGAATTAATTTCGTTGTGATCAAGATAAGTTGTTTTGGGTTTGTTTTTTGCTTTTAACTGGGCTGATTTTTCGATAAGGCTTTTTTCATAGCTCTCTCGCCTTTGGAAAAACCAGTCCCACGCAATAGACTCCTCTTTTGAACAGCAACGGGGCGGCGGAAAATTTCCTGCTTCTATATAGATTTCGGAGATAGAAAAATGAGCGTTTAAATGATGGATAAAATATCGATGCCGACAATCATCTCCTGTCAAAATAACAATATTGGGGAAGTTCATTTGCTTTTGGGGTGAAGAATTGGATGTTTCCATTGATGAATGGGTTGGTGAGTTTTCCCGTAAATTATGTTCAGTGAATTAGGGAATTACTGTCTAAAATTATTATTCATTGATGTCCTGCGATGTCACAAACTTATTTTTGTAATAAATGGTTAAATCCTTAAGTGAGATGATACCTTTTATTTTATTGCTTTCCGTAACAGCTAAATAACGAACATCATTTTTATGCATGCAACTAAGGGCTGAGTCCATGGATTGGGCAGATTTTATGGTTGTTGGATTCTCCATGAGTTCAGAAACCAGAGTGGTTTCCGGGTTTAAATTTTCCCCCAGTACTTTGCGTGTAAAAATTTCTTCCGTGACGATACCCGTAATTTCACCTTTCTGGGTTACAAAAAGAGAGCCAATTCTATTTTCCTTCATAAGTTGGGCCGCTTTCTGGATGGAGGTTGACTCCGGGACGGTTGCCAGGCTTTCTCTCATATAGTTGCCGATCTGATTTTCCTGATTTTGATCCTGGCAATGTTTAAAGCTGTAATAGTTTGCGAAATCTTTTATGGAAAGTATCCCAATAATTTTTTTCCCATTAGATATTGATAGATGTCGAATATTATTTTCCCGCATTTTTTGATAAGCGTTCGACATGGTCTCATTCAGGTCCATGGTATTTAATTTGAGAACCACAACCTCGGACAGGAGGGTGGTGTCTAATGGGCGTCCTGCCGCGATGACATTCATGGTTAAAACTGACTCTGAAAACAAGCCTTTTACTTTCCCAGCCTCTGAGATAATAAGGGCTCCAACTTTGTGTTTCGCCATTTTTTGGGCTGCTTCCAGAACGGTCTTTCCAGACTCTATGCTTAAAACAGAATCATTCATGAAATACTGAATTTCACCTTTTTCATCTGTTTCCTGATTGTATTTATTGTGGAAATAATTGGCGAAATCCTTTACTGAAAGAATTCCAATCACCTTATCTTTTTCTGTGACTCCAAGATGCCGGATATTATTTTTACGCATACATTCATAGGCATCTTCCATGGAATAGCTGGCATCTAGTGTGATGATAGGGTTGTTGGAAATTGTGGAGGCAGACGTGGTGTCAGGATCCAGGTTTTTTGCGGCCAACTTCCGGGTTAAATCAGTATCCGTCAACAACCCCAAATAGTTCTCCTTCTTGGCTATAAAGACTGAACTGATTGAATGGTGGCGCATTTTTTGCGCCGCTTCTCTTAGGGAGGTTCCTGGCTCCACGGTGACTAGTGATTCTTCCATGAAAAATCGAATTTCGTCCATTTACGACACCTGAAAAATACTAATAAAATTGCATACTTAATCAGGTTAACCAAACTAGCGAAGGATTACAATAGGTGTAGAAAATTTGTGGGTGAGGGTGGATAAATACCCTTAATGCAGAACAGAGAGTGATGTTCCTTAACGGTTCAATGCTTAGTGCAAAGAGAAATCACAAGGTATCTAAGATGTTTCCACCAGAACCTTAATTTCATGCTCTCGATTTGGAACCGTATCCAGAAATTTTTGTTGCGTTGTGATTTGACCAGTACCATTCCTTTTCACCTCAGAAAATAAATCTGCCTGATAAAAGAAACTAATTGTCTTGGACCACACCCGCCTGGGCCGTTCATTGATGTTCTTCTGACGACCTTTCTATACTTAACGGTTGTGTGGCAGAAGACTTTATTAATCTAACAGAAGAATTGATTAATAAGTGTTAGAAATGGGATAGCAATTAATGAGGAGGGAGTGCGGAATTAAATGTGAGTTGTGGGAGGGTGGTGAGTTGTTGAGTTTAAACAGTGAGGCTAACTTTACCAGTTTTAATATCGTAAAAGGCTCCTACAATATCTATATCACCTTCATCATATCGGGCTGTCAGAATAGGATCGATAGTGCGTAATCTTTCAACGCCAATTTTCACATTTTCTTTTGCAACAATATTTACCCAGTCGGGAGATTGCTCCTTCAATCTGTCCAATGCTGGTTTTATGGCTTGCACCAAACTATTGATATGGCCGGGAGGATTACCTCCCTTGATGGTTGCGTCTACCGCTCCGCATTGAGAATGCCCTAAAACCATTAGCAAGCTGACATTAAGATGCTCCACCGCATATTCCAGACTGCCAACGAATAGGTCATTGATGACATTCCCGGCCACTCGCAATACAAACAGGTCGCCAAGGCCTTGATCAAAAATGATTTCAGGAGAAACTCGTGAGTCAGCACAGGTTAATATCGCCGCAATGGGTTTTTGGCCTTTAGTCAATTCAAGACGATGTTCAAAGGACTGGTTGGGATGCAGGGCACCTCCAGTGATATAACGTTGGTTGCCCTCTAAAAGCTTTTTGAGAATATTTTTATGTTCCATCTAATTTGGATTCTTTTGAGTTGTCAATTCATTTCTCGCCACGCTTTGAGTAATGGAAAATAAAGTGCTTTTTTTATAGGTCGTTTCTCGCCCAATTTCCTAATTACCAATTCGTAACGATCCAGTTGATGCTTATAACGTTTTACCTCATTTTCCAAAAAGATATCAAGATTTTTTCCCACTCCTTTATGGGTACCGGTTTTGTAATCAATGATCCACCGGGTACCTTTGTCTACAAATGTTCGGTCAATGACATTTCTAATATACCGGTTATCCTGATAAAAGGTGAGGGGATACTCCGAATGTGCGTCATCATGTTGTGATAAAATCCACTTTCCTCTCTCGTCTTCCAGGATGTTGGCCAGAGCATTAAGTCCTGTGCTTAATTCTTTCTCGGCTTGCTCTAAAGATAAACCCTCTCCCAATAAGGCTGACTTAAAGCGTGGCCGTAGGTCTTTAACTCTTTGTTCAGACCACGCTTCCAATCCTTCTATAGCTATATCATGGAGAGATCGGTGCAATACAATTCCAAGACAACGCGCTGAATTACCTGCCCAATCATATTCAGGCTCCATTTCTATATCTATCACTGTTCCTGTGCTGATAGCTTCTGCCGGTTTTGGAAATAAGAAATCGATGGGTAGACGATGAATGGAATGCTGTTCTATTGATAATTTATTGGGTTCCACGTGTTTAGGTTCAGTAATATTGTTCAGCTTTTCAAGCCACTCTTTTTTAATATGCGGCCACAATTTGCTTAGTAAGGAATTTGGAACAGGTTTCCATTCTTCTTCCTTATGAGGTTTCAAATGTCCGAACAGATGAAGTTGAGATTTAGCTCTGGTCGCGGCGACATAGAGAAGCCGCAGGGTTTCATATTCTTCTTTTTCCTTGTTCAGCTCAGATAAAAATTCATACAGAGGAGAAGTCTCGCCGCCTTTTTCTTCTATAGGGGCGAGTAACAGGTCGTCGCCATGCGGCATCCAGTAAATCAGGCGCTTTTCATCGGCTTTGATGGGTTTACCCAAACCGGGCAAAATCACAAAATCAAACTCCAGACCTTTAGCTTTGTGCATGGTCATAATCTGAACAGCATTATCAGGAACTGCCAGGGGGCTGGCATATAGATCTGCCAGAATCCGATCGAAGTTTTCAAATTGTTCCTCTTGCCCGGAAGCGATGATCTCCTCCACTTTATTGAAGAATACTTCGATGTCATCAGGATTAGTTCCTTGTAGACAGGCGGGACCGCCCAGCTTGATCCAGCAGGCTTCCAGAACGTCACGAAAATTCTGGTCGATAAACCCACTTATAAAATTACTAATATTGCGAACAAGAGTATTTACCCTTTTTTGTCCGTCTTCGCTAAGAAGGTTGATACGAGAAGGTTCATTGATAAGGAACCATATGGGCCTTGTTCGATCCAGTTCCACCAGGGCATGGATATCGGTTAAAGATAATCCACACCAGGGTGCTCTTAATATTGATAGCCAGGCGGTTCTGTCTCCGGTAAAACGCAAAGCTCGGAGCAGGGACAACAGGTCGAGAATGGCGGGTCGATCAGTGAGGGAGTCGATTGCCTCGGCCTTGAATGCTATATTTGATTCGTTAAAATGTTTAACAATGGAAGTAAGGTGAGTGCGTCCCCGGACCAGAATCGCCAGACTTTTGTTGGGGTGTTGAGATTGCAGGTCCTTGGTCAAGACGGTGATCTTCTTTGCCTCTTCTTCCGAAATTGCATGGCTATCTTCATGATGCTGAACTGGGTGATACAAAACACCAGGGTGTATGTCTTCTTCCAATACTGCTGACGATGGGGTGTAGGAAATAGCACCTAGATCGGGGTCATTATGGTTCGGAAAAATTCTTTGAAAGCAGGTGTTGACCCAGTCAACCAGGTACTTTTGCGAACGAAAATTGGATACCAATGACAAAGGTTTAAGCGGCAAGGGTCCCAACCCACGTTCTTGAGTTTTTATAAATAAGCCGACTTCGGCATCCCTGAATCGGTATATGGACTGCTTAGGGTCACCTACAATGAACAGGGTTCTGCCATCTCCCTCGCTCCACTCAGAGGTGAGTCGACGTAAAAGCTCTTCTTGCTTGAACGAGGTGTCTTGATATTCATCGACCAGAATATGATGGATTTTGCAATCAAGATAAAAAAGCAAATCGGTGGGTTGCTCATCCCCATTATCTCCTTTCTGAATCAGACTGCTGATTGCGGACAGGGAAATTTCAGTGAAGTCGGTGATCTGTCGGGATGAAAAAATTTCTTTCAGTCTATTGTTAATCTCTGCCAAAAGGCGGATGGTAGACTTCAGCAAGTCCCACTCCATATCGGTGAAATGTCCTCGCGGTAATTTTTTTACCTTAGCCAAGGCTGAGAGAATTGCAGGATTCTCCTGCAAGGAACTTGTCAGCTCTATAAATTCATCTTTCATTTTATTGTTAATGTCATTTTTCCCGGCGGGAAAACCCAATCGCACATCTGGTTTTTTGCGATAGGCATTGGTTTGCGTCAACAAGAGATGAACCAATCCTTTCCAGGTTTCCAGGCTATCTATGGTGAAATCAGGAAATTTCTGTAGTTTGGCAAGGCAGGCGCAGGGGTTGGAGGGATCTCCAGCTTTTAAATTTTCACCGGAGTATTTGGCGAGTTGTAAGATGCTTTTTTGAATTGCCGGATTAAATAAATCTTCCAATTCACCGAGTCGGGATTGAATGAGGCACGCCAGGGTATGCTCCAGTTTCTGCCTGTAGTTTTCATTCAAAGGGTGCGCTTCCAGGTTTTCGCGAGGATCGAAAAAGGAGATCATCCATTGATCTCTTTTAGTCAAAAGCTGGATAATTCTCTTTATAAAATCTTCCTTGGAGTTATCAATGTGGCGGAGAATATTACGCACCAGTACGCCATAAGGGTTGCTCTCGTCCTCCGTCAAGCTTAGTATACTTTTTGCTGTTTCCCGGTAAAGGCTTCTGGCATTTTCCTGAATGTCCAGTCCCGTTCCCATGCGCGACAACAATGGCATTCGGCGGGTTAAAGAAGAACAAAATGAGTCAATGGTTACAATTCTAAGGCGAGCCGGGTTATTCATTAGTTTCCATTCCCGTGTTTTATCTTGTTCGAGAACTTTTTGGGCAAGTTCCCAGGTGAATCTCGCGTGAGATTGTTCAGGGCGTTGACAGCTCTGAGCTTCAGTGAGAGCGGAAAAAACTCTTTCCTTCATTTCTGCGGCGGCTTTGCGAGTAAAAGTCATCGCCAGAATTTCTTCCGGGAGGTTTGCCAGTCCCAATAGTCTCAAATAACGTTGAATGAGCAGTTCTGTTTTGCCCGATCCTGCTGGAGCCTGAACTATAAAAGACTGGTCGGGTTCCAGAGCTTGTTTTCTAATATCTGCATCGGACAGCATTAGGGAGCGTCCTCCATTATTTCAATTTTCCCAATTTCCTGAACTCTGCAAAGGGAACCGAACTCGCAATGCCGGCAGGGTTCGCCTTTTTTGATTGGCAAAACCTGATTACTTCCTTGCAGGAATTCATCGGTGACAGCATTTAAATTGTTTTTCCAATAATCCAACAACTCTTGCCAGGAAGAATATCCGCTGTTCTTGACGAAATCCTGATTTTTGAATTTTCCCAGAGGCAGGTCTGGCAGGGTGGTGCCTTTGAATTCAGGTTTGCCGATCACCAGATGACCATAGGCCAAGCCCGAGGGAGGTTTGGCTAACGCATAAAGAGGAAGTTGTGGTGCGCGGATTTTTTCTCCAAACCAATCTGCGGGTTTGGCATCTCTTCCAGTCTTATAGTCAATCAACAGTAAACCCTTACCAGGAATTTCATCTATGCGATCAATTCTTAGCGAAAACTTTATTCCAGACAGACGTATTTCAATATCCTCTTCATTGTGGAGCACTTTAAAGTCAGGCCTTTTCATTTCCACATCATGTAGCCAGTCATGGATGACCCGCACATTTCGCTCAATTTCCAGTTGGTTAAATTGTATCTGACCGGTGGTACGCTTCGAACAAAGTTTGAGGGCTTCTCGCACGTATTGGTCAAGCTGTTGTTCGAGGGAATCCTTAGAAATTTTCAAAAGGTTTTCCAGATTCATTGTTTTTGACCAAAATAGCTCCAGGGATTTGTGGATGACGTTACCGCGATCCATATTGTCAAAATCCACTTCCGGAGATTGAACCCCATCGCTGTTCAAACGGTGGCGGGCGAAAGCCCGAAAAGGGCATTCCACCTGGTTCTGGAGAAGGGAATACCCGGATGAAATACCCTTGGTTTTGAACAGACCTTTTTCGGAATCGGTTACAGGCAAAAAGGGGAGTTCGGTAAACTCTTCTAAATCGTTCAAGGCTCGCACTTGATCCTTGATTCGGCTGGATGGGTAAGAATTCCCTGTACTCTGCGGGAAACTTTTTAATAACGGACTTATTTCCAGGTCCATGTCTCCTTCGTGCAGAGGAAAGCTGAATTGAATATCTGGTGCGGCCATTAGCAGGCGACTCAATGATTGCTCGGCAAAATTCAATTCCCGTTGTGGATTAGAACGCGGGATAGAAAACTTGTTACGGATTTCGTAGGGAATGAAAGGATTGGGCTCAGGCTGGGCGGGGATTGCTTCGCTATGACAACCCATGACCCATAAATGATCAAACTGCATTCCTGAAGACTCCAGAAGGCCAATCACTTGAATGGAGTGCTCTGGGGTTTTAGTGTGAAAAGGTTTGCTTCGAATTATATGAGTAAGATGGTTTAAAGCCTCCATCCTGCTAATGGGACCCAGAATCTGATTCAGGGAGCAGAGCTGATTCAAACAATCCTTCCAGACTTCAAAAGCCTGATACCGTTTTGATGTAATGGACTGCTTATTATTTTCTATGGGAGAGGTTCCTGGCCAACCTGTAGTTTTCAAAAATTCCGACAAAAGCTTTGCCCAATTTTCAGGCATTAACTTGTTTTTGTTTCCAACCCAGGCCATTAATTCTTCTATGAGTTGGTTTAATTGAGGAGTACTGCTGAAATCTGTATGAAACTGTTCGAGTGAAATGGAGAGCACCCTTTTTTTTCTAAGTTCACGCACGAGGTTGGATATTTCCAGGGCTGGCGGAAATTCAAAACCAAAAAATGGGCTTTGGATAATAGATAAGAATTTACTGATTGGTATGGTTGCTTTTTTACCAGCCTCCCTTTTTACAGTTAACAGGTCCAGAGCCAGTTTGATCATCGGTTCCTGGTAAAAGGGGGAAGCCAAAGAAATATTAAAAGGTAAATTTTGGTCATCCAGGCTGAAAATATATTCAGGCACCAGCTCTGCCGCCAATTCGCGTTTAAGAAGGGTGAGATACATTTCCAGTTCCGGCACAACGATACCGATTCGTTTTCCAGGTTGAAAATTAGCCCTTATCCAACGGGCGCAAGTCTCTGCTTCTTCTTTCCTGTTTTCATAATCACAGACACTTACTGTTGAATTTTCGTCATCCAATTTTTCTGCAAGGGTTTCCGGGGCTGGAACCGAAGATTGGAAATCAACATGGGTTCCCTTTTGGCGAAGAAAATCCAGAAAATTTTTCAATTGCGGACTTTGTTCTTCAAATCCTATTACCCGAATAGAAGGGGGAAGAGGTATTTCTCCCGCTTGCATCGAGTTTTTCACTGCATTCATAAGCATGCTGGTGTCCAAAGCTCCCAGGGAGGACAGTCGGCTTTCATACTTTTTTGCCCATATCAGGAAGGCTCTTGATTCCTCGGTCTGGTCATAAAAATTTGGGTCCCGAGGTAGGCGATACTCATGAATCAAGGAAAAAGCCTGGCAGGCTTGAGTAGCAATTCCCTGTAAATGGAGGAGGTTCAGACTACTTGAACTCTGTTTTATGATTTTTTCCCAGATTTTTTCGGATTGTATTTCGCTGAGGAGATACTGGGAGGGCCAGGACTCGAGCCAAATATTTCTTAACCAGGAAGAGAGGGGAATTATGGGCGGAGTTTCCCAGGCGTGCTCTCCATTTTTCCTTCTTTGTTCATCTTGCGTAAGTAACAGCCAGCGGGCCAGCCGAACGTTAACAGTGAGAATGAGAGGAGTTTCAGCAGTTACGGGCGACAATGGATCGGTCATAAGAAATATTGGTGTCCCGTGGAGGAACCAGGTTTATTCAGCCGAGAAGAATCATTGCTAGCCAGATAAAGCTATTGCAGTTTGCCCCCGGCGGCTCGCCGGTCAGGGGGTATCTTGAACCCAGACTTCCCCGCTGGAGGTAGTTTCGCGTTTCCAAATTGGAGTGGTACGTTTGAGTTCAGCGATTGCCCATTCGCAAGCCACAAAGGTTTCTTTACGATGCTCTCCTGCGGCAACGATCAATACGATATTTTCTCCAATGTCGATAGGGCCAATCCGGTGAATGATGCTCATGTCAATGATCCCGTAATCTTTGATGGCCTTTTCCCGGATTTCTTCCAGCTTTTTTTCCGCCATTTTTGGATAATGCTCGAAATTAAGTTTGGAAATATTTTCACCTTTAGAAAGCTCTCTCCCGGTTCCCAAAAATGTGGTGATACCGCCAATATTACGGGAAACTTTTTTCATCGCTTCAATTTCATCAGTGACCGAGAAATCTTCTAACTGAATACGTACTTTTGAGAAGGTTGTGGTACTCATAATAGGGTCCTTGTTTATTTTGTGCCGCCAGAGAATGGGGGTAGAAATGCTACCTCGTCTCCATCGTGAATTATGGTTTCGACGGAGGCCATTTCCTGATTGACCGAGATCAATACTTTTTTCTCCCGGATCATCGCTCCCATTTTAGGCGCTGTTTCAGAAATTATATCACTCAATTGATCTATGGTAATTGGATTTTCAATATCCAAATGTTCTTCCTCTTTGTCGGCAATAGCTTTTAGGCTGGCAAAATACTTTAGGGTTATCATTTTCCTACCTTTTCCTTGTCAAAAGTTCCTGACTTGCCGCCGGATTTGTGAAGCAAACCGATTTCACTGAAATACATGCCCCGATCCACCGCTTTGCACATATCATAAATAGTAAGTACGGTCATAGAAACAGCAGTCAGGGCCTCCA
>JABIXH010000216.1 GCA_018664975.1 Nitrospina sp.
AAAGAAACCGCCATCTCCAGCAACGGTATGGATAATTCCCCGGGTGCTGACTCTTCGAACCCGGTTGTTTCCACGATCCGCGATATAAAGGTTTCCCTTTTTGTCCAAGGCCAATCCAAAAGGTCTGGAAAGGGAAGCTTTTGTTGCGGGGCCTGAATCACCCTTAAACTGGTCTATGCCATTGCCTGCATAAGTGCTGATAATTCCCTTACTGTTGACCACGCGAACCCGGTCATTGGAACGATCGGAAATATAGATATTGCCTTTATCATCGACCACAACTCCAGAAGGCAGATTGAGCTGTGCTTCGGTGGCCTTTCCCCCATCGCCACTAAAACCTGGGGTTCCATTACCGGCGATGGTGGTGATGATTCCTCGCGTGTCGATTTTTCTTACTCGATGGTTGTTTCGATCCGTTACATATAGGTTGCCTTTTTTATCAAAGGTTAAATTTGCAGGTATTTTCAGTTGCGCTTCTGTTGCCTTTCCACCGTCTCCACTGAACCCGGACTCACCTGTGCCGGCAAAGCGGGTCATCTTTCCATTGGTGTCCGCCCGGCTGATGATGTTGTTGTCGCGCATGGCAATATAAATATTGCCTTTTTTATCGACGGCAATTCCATCGACTAGGGAAATTTCAGTTTCAGTGGCCTTGACCGCTTTAGCCAACACCGGGAAGGCGCAAAGTGCCAGCCCCAGGAAAATATTCAACGCGATCAAAAATTTAAGATTTTTTCTGAGCATGTTCAAACCTCTATGGACGAAAATATGCGTGGAAAATCCCATTTCTCCCCATCCAAAAAATATCACGGGGAAAAGTGAAATTTTTGCCCTTTTTGCTATATTGGGAAAACCCAGTTTCAGGATGGCCTTGTCCCGCTAAAATCGCTTGTTCGCACGGGTAAAAGCTTTATGTGTCGTTTAAACAGGCAATTATACTTAGCATAAAATTGATGTCAAATATTATCTCATTGGGCTTGAGAGGGTAAAAATGCTATCATTTAATCCATCATGAAAACCTTATTAGTTTTTCCGGCACAGTGGTATCCCACTCAGCCGTATTTAAGCACACCCTACCTGACCTCCTATTTGCGAGCCAAAGGATGGGATGTGGAGCAAAGAGATTTCAATATAGCTTCCTACGAGCATTTTTTGTCGGCGCCACTTTTGCAAAATGCTGAAAAATTGATGGCTCAACGTCTGGAATCCCTCAAAAACCAAGACTCACTGTCGATGAAGGAGAAATCTCACCTGGATGTGTTGGCGATGGGATTAAAGTTCTCCGATCGAATCATTGCGGGAGTTGAAGAGGCGAAGTCGGTTCTCAGAACGCCGGAACGGTTTTTCGATTTTCCCAGTTATCAACAGGCGGATATGGTGATCAAATCTGCCCTGAAACTGGTTTCCGATGCGCACGCTCCGGCGGTTTTCAGTTTGTCCACCTTTGAAAGCGGAACCCGCGCGGAAGAGTCCACCTTCAGGGCGCATGAAGCAACACAAGACAGGAAGACCAATCCCTTTATCCATCTCTATGAGAGCAATTTGATTCCAAGTGAAAATTGGCAGGACTACGATGTAGTCGGTATTTCCATTATAGGTATTTCACAGATCATTCCGGGACTGACCCTGGCACGACAGCTCAAGGAACAATTTCCGCATTTGCATATCACTCTGGGGGGTCCAATATTCAGCGTGAACGCCGGTCAGTTGATCGGTCACCCCGAATTTTTTGATGACTTCTGTCACAGCATCGTCACCTTTGAGGGGGAAGAGCCTATGCATAGATTGCTCACCGCACTCAAAGCCGGAGACGCGTTATCGACCGTGCCTAACCTGATTCATCTGGAAGGACGGGAAGTGGTGCATAACAAGGAACGAGTGGAACTGCGGTTTGAAGAAATTCCCGGCCCGACCTTTGACGGCCTGCCGATGCATAGCTATCTATCGCCTTATCCGATCATTCCTGTTTTGCAAAGCCGGGGTTGTTATTGGGGTAAATGCACATTCTGCACACATAGTTTTGTTTATGGCCATCGCTACGGCAAACAGAAAACCCATGCCATGGTGGATGAGTTGGAAGAGCTGATGAAAAAATACAATACGAAATATTTTACCTTTTCTGATGAGGCGGTATCCCCGCATTCTCTCAACGATGTTTCGGAACTGATGATCGAACGCGGGGTGGAAATCCGTTCCCTGGCATTGCTAAAATTTGAAAAGGTAATGGATGGCGAGTTGTTCGCAAAAATGAAAAAGGCCGGATTCATTTTCCTGATGTTCGGGTTGGAAAGTGCTAACGACAGAGTACTGGCACTTATTGATAAGGGAACCACCAAGGAAGTGGAAAAAGACGTTTTGATGAAGAGCCATAAGGCGGGAATCTGGAACCATTCGTTCCTGTTCTTCGGGTTCCCCACCGAAACCCGCCCCGAAGCGCAAGAGACCATCGACTTTCTTCGGGATAACCTGGACTCCATCCATTCCTTCG
>JABIXH010000158.1 GCA_018664975.1 Nitrospina sp.
GTTTAAGTTTGCCGGCTGAACTATAAAGGAGTCCTCAGAAATTTGATCACACAACTCCTGAAGGGCATCTATCTCCAATCCAATAATGGCGGCCATTGTTCCTACCCCTACAGGAACCGCCTCCTGCATGAATTGGCCTCGCAAACGAACCAGTCTTACCGCATCTTTAAATTGAAGAGCTCCTGCTGAGACCAGTGCCGAAAATTCACCCAAGCTATGGCCCGCCGCAAGTACCGAATCTATACCATTTTCCCTTAATATTTTCAAGGCCATTGTACTATGCACCAGTAGCGCCGGCTGGGTATTTTCTGTTAATCTCAAAGTTTCTTCTGGACCATTAAAACAAATACTTGCAAGGTCATACCCTAAAACCTCATTGGCCTCTTCCATAAGCTCACGGGCTGATGGCACATGGTCATAAAAATCCTTGCCCATGCCAACAAATTGAGAGCCCTGACCGGGAAAAACAAAAGCTATTTTTACCATTTGATCACCGCCGATCCCCAGGTCAGTCCCGCTCCGACTGCTCCCAGCACAGAAGTTTCCTTTGGTTTAATACGACTGGTCCGTCTTGCCTCATCAATCCCTATCGGGATGGAGGCGGCAGACGTATTCCCGTATTTATGAATATTCATGAATACTTTTTCCATTGGATAGTTAAGCCTTTCGGCAACAGCACGGATTATTCGTTGATTGGCTTGATGGGGTACCAAAAGACCCACTTTCTCCATACTAAGGCCATTAAACTCCAAAGCTTCTCGAATTACATCTGTCATTCTTTTCACTGCTACCTTAAAAGTCGCATTGCCGGACATTTTGATAAAGTAGTTTTTATTATCTATATCCTGTTTATTAATTCCTGTCTTGCCAATGCCGCCTGGTACACAAATCAAATCTGACAAACTTCCATCTGAATATATGTGTGTGGATAATATGCCTAAGGGCGTTTCCTGCTCCACCCGCTTCAACAAAATGGCCCCTGCCCCATCTCCGAATAAAATACAGGTCGCTCTGTCCGACCAGTCAACTATCCTGGAGTTGACCTCGCTACCAATGAGTAAAATATTTTTGTAACGTCCCGTTTTCAAATATTGTTCAGCAATAGAAAGACCAAAAATAAATCCCGAACAAACAGCCGAGATATCATAAGCCGCAGAACCGAAAGCATGAAGTTCCTTTTGAACAAAACAAGCGGTTGAAGGAAATAACACATCCGGGCTGGAAGTGGCAACAATGATCAAATCTAATTCTTCCGAGGCCACCCCCCCCTCTTCCAAGGCTTTTCTACCAGCCTTAGCCGCCATCACCGATGCGGATTCTTCTTCCGAAGCAATCCGGCGCTCATGGATTCCCGTTCTCTCGGTGATCCACGCATCGGATGTATTCAAGGTTTTTTCCAATTCCTGATTAGTGAGGATTTTTTCCGGTAAATAAGAACCTGTTCCGGCAACTACAGCTTGAAAATTATTATTATTTGTCATTAAAGTATGGGGTTATCAGGATTCGTCGGGGCTTTTTTCCGGGGGCAGTGGTTTTTCTTTTTCAGGGTTTTGAGTGGGTTCATCTCCAAAAGCAATGCTTTTGATCTGATTCCAAATAGTCCCTTTGGCCGCCTCTACATCCATTAAATTTGATTCAATGTCTTCACGGATATGTTCGGTTATCTTCTTCTCGCTCAATTCGGAAGCCCTGTTGATAGCATTTTTGATTGCTTTTGGCGATGAGCTCCCATGAGCAATAATAACAACTCCGTTTACTCCTAAAAGAGGTGCTCCTCCAGTTTCTGAGTAATCAACCTTTTTCTTGAATTGGTCCAACTGAGGTTTTAATAGCAGGTAACCCAGTTTGCTGGCCCAATTACTCTGAAACATTCTTTTAAGATTTGCTCCGATCATTTCGGCCAGGCTCTCACTGATCTTGAGTGCCACATTTCCGGTAAATCCATCACAAACAATAACATCCGCATTGCCTCGATAAACTTCCTTACCTTCTATATTACCTATAAAATTAATGTGGCTGGACTTAAGCATTTGAAAAGCCTCTTTGACAATTTCATTACCCTTTCCATCCTCTTCACCAATACTGAGCAACCCCACGCGGGGGTTTTCCTTTTCAAGAATGTATTCGGCAAAAACATGCCCCATAATCCCAAACTGAAACAACTGATTGCTTTTGCAGTCCACGTTTGCACCCGCATCCAAAAGAATTGCATTGCCTTTCAAAGTAGGTAACTGGATGGTAATAGCAGGTCTATCCACTCCTTTTAGAGGTCTTAATATGACCGTCGAATAAGCCAAAACTGCACCCGTATTGCCAGCGCTTACAAAAGCCGATGCCGTCCCCTCTTTTAGAAGGTCCAGCCCAATCTTCATAGAGGATTTACGTTTGGAGCGAAGAACTTTCCCGGGAACGTCATGCATTTCCACAACCTCATCGGCGTGGACTACCGTAATTGGAAGCTTGTGATCAGGGTCCAGACGGTCCAGGACTGCTTGAACCGTATCGGATAAGCCGGTGAGAATGATTTCAGTATTATATTCCGTTGCCGCAAGAACGGCACCTTCCACGGCGGCTTCGGGAGAATGATCGCCACCCATGGCGTCAACCACAATTTTCATCTATGCACCTGGCTCCTTTCCACTAGCCGTGGAGGCCAATA
>JABIXH010000310.1 GCA_018664975.1 Nitrospina sp.
CAACCAAGGTGTCCCAATTGATGAAAGACAAAATCAAAAAATGAAGCTCGAAACAACCCGCTTCGGCAATCTCGATATTGAAGAAAAACAGATCATCGAATTTTCCGATGGTTTATATGGGTTTGAAAAAGAAACCCGGTTCATTCTTCTTCCCTTCAACCCGAATGTGGAAAGTCCCATGGAATGGATGCAGTCTGCACTGTCTCCCCATTTAGCATTTGTCATTACCGACCCTTACCTGTATGTGCCGGACTATAAACTGAAGCTTTTGGAAGAGGATAAAAAAAGGGTGGCCCTGGAAACGGAAGAAGAGTTCCTCACCCGAAGTATTGTTACGATCCCTGAAAACTATACGGAAATGACGGCAAATCTGGTAGCCCCAATCGTAATCAATCCACAAAAGGGGATGGGAAAACAATTCGTGCTAACCAGCATGGAATATGATACCCGTCACTATCTGCTTCCCGAAGAAATGCGAACCCCCACTGCTACCCCACACTAATTCCTGCATTTTAATCCTATTCCTAATTGGTAGGACGATTGAATTGATCCAGGTAATTTGAAAACTCTTTATCACTGCTGTTGGCATCGATATAGAGGTAGGTATCGCGGGAGCCCGAATTGAGGGCGAAATTGACCCGGTTTAGTTGCGTGCCATCGACAAACATGAGGGTATCCCATGGGGATTGCACCCGGTAGTCTCGGTTCTGTTTTACGAAGCGTATAAATGTTTCGAAGGAGCTGGCACAGAGATCCGACCTCAGGTCTACCAAATCACAGACAACTCTAAGTTGGGTTGGATTATTTTTGGTTCGGCCCTCCAGTTTTGTGGCGAGCGAGGCTTTTGCCGCGACATGGGTTTTTATAGCTTTGAGAGAAAAATATTTTTGGATTTCTTCTGCCGGCAGGTCATAACGGATGAAGGCATGAAAGTCTCCCTGAATAAGGGTGTTAAAGCGGTTGATGGTTACCTGTCCCCAATGTCGCATTCTGAATCCGGTGTCCTCACTGGCCCCAGCCAGATTGTGTGCTCCCTGCTCACACTCTTCCATCGAAATATCTACAGCGCAGACAAAATTTTCCAACTGCATTTTGTTTTTAAAGACCGAGCTATACTTTTCCTGAATTTTTTCATACATTTCTTGCCGGGGTTTCCAGGTTTGAAACGGGTCCTTTAATAGGTGCTTCCTCATTTCAGCCGGAGATTCATCAAAGCTCAGAACAAGTTTTCCCGGACTATCCGGTGGAGTACGAATAGGGGTGATAATGATTTCTTGCCAGCCGATGGTTTTGAGGGTGGCGGGAAGTCTCACCAAAACCAGATTTTCGTATCCTTTTAAACAATCCTCGTTAGAAATTTCTTGCGAGCAATAAAACTGCTGGATCCTGAGTTTTCTGGAAATTTCCTGTTTTAACGCACGGACTTTATCCAGAAAAGCAGTCTGTTCTTCATGGCTTCGCCCCTCGGTGAGAAATTTAGCGATCTCATCTTTCGTGGCACTCCAGGGAATCAGGATGGTGTGGAATCCGGCCGTTCTCAAAAACCGGTTGCTGATGCCCACAACTTTATAATCGGAATTAGAAGAATCGGAAAGGGCTTCATTCAGCGTGCGGGTGCCCTTCAGGCACTGTTCAATAAGAGGAATCTGGTCTTCAGTGAAACCGATATTTTTTATAAAAGGAAAACACTCAAGAGTTTGCACGCCAAATTGTTTTTCCAGCTTCTGTTTTTCAGCCAGGAGTTGGTGAAACGTGTTTGACCAAACAAGAGATGGAAAAAAGAGGAAGCCCACCCAAAATGTTAAAAAAATGCGTGAAAATAATTTTGTCGACATGATTAATTTTACCATCCACCCACGTGGGAAGCAATTGGGCAATATTGTATTTAGGGACGATAAATATGAAGAATTCGGCCCCACACCGAGTGGCTAAAAATAGTAGGCAAGTTCCAGTTGCAGGATTTCGTCATCACGTTGCTCGAACAGGAAGTCATCGGCAGGTTGGTTGATGAAGGTACGGAACTCAACCGTCAGGAGCAAGTGGTCGCCGAACCTTCGGCTGGCTTCGAGAAACAGGAACCGGGCAGAACTGTTTAAATCTTGTACCCAACCGAAAAGGGCTTCGGTGCTGGCGGCGTCATTCAGGGCGAGCCGAAGTCCACCCCCCAGATCATTTTCGAATGCTGTGTTGGCATCATTTTCCCGGGTGTCAAACATCCACTCTCCGATTATCCCCAGATCCATTTGGGATCTCCACACGCGGGTGAAGGTGTATTCAAATCCTCCGGTCCAGGCAAAATAATCGTCGTTACCCTGGCCGGTGCGGTAGAGCGCTTCACCTTTCCAGAGCCACTCTCCTGTGACAAAGGATACATCCAGGCTGGTTTGTTTAATTTGTTCGTACTTGGGAATTTTAACCGCATTACCTTCTGAGTCGGTGCCATCCAACAGGGTAGGTTCACGACTGGTACCGATAAACTGGGAGAGACCAATATCCCAATCGCCAAAGAAATGTGAATAACGAAATGCCCAATCACTATGCCATTCCTTGGCACCACTTTCATATTGAGTTCGGTCAGTGTCTACTACAGTGGCACCTCGTAATCTGCCGCCTTTGCCGACAAATGTCCTCTCACGGAAATAGGGTAACCAGTAAAGGTCGAAAGTTCCCCAATCGCGTGCAAAGGAAATATTGGCCATGGGTTGCCCGAGCTTGTCTTCAGTGTCGACATTTTCCACTAGGTCGGTCTGGTTGATAATGTCCACGAGATGCAGGATTTCGGTAGTGCCCCAGAATACTTTTCGGACTCCGAGCCGCAATTCAAAATCTTCTTTCAGCCATAAAAATGTGAGCTCTCTAATATCAAAATGTGTTCGCTCCGGGTCGGCACTGTCGAGACGATAAAAAGGGGCAAAGGTAAAACTGCTTCCGCTCTCGAACTCGTGGTAGTACTCAGGTTGAATCATCAGTGAGGCGGAATCATCCTCTTGACCGATGTGCAAGGCACTGTTTGGGAATAGCCGGGCTTCTCCCCCCACGAAACCGGTAAACTCATGGGCATGGGTAAAGGAAGCTGTGACCGAGAGACTTATTGCAATGAGGAGCGGCAAAATCACACGTCTAGCAAGTGACTCAAAAGCGGGCATGTTCAGCGGGTACGTTTGAGACTGTTTTTATTGAAATCTTTATCACTTAACCCTGTACGGAATTCATAATCGGACCAGGTCAGCAAGGTGCTTTTTCCGGTTTGGTGGTTTTCCATAAACATTTTGTGCGGGTACCAATATTTCCCCAAATAAAGTTTGAAGTCGGTTTGGGTCAAGGTTTTCAATGAGGAATTTTTTCGGTCATAAAATTCAATTCGAAGAATTTTATAATCTTTCTGATCGAGCCATATGACCTGCCGTGTATATCCCGAGTTTTTATAAACCGGGTAGCGCTCAAAAACAAAGCATTTTTCCCCCTGGTATTCTTCATCCCGAATCCACTTGTAGGTGTATTTTTCCACTTCCTGACTGGTGACATCCTCGTAGGCAAACTCACTGCCCATGAACGATCCTGACTTATTTGAAGAACTGATTCGTTTGACACGTTTCAGTGCAGGTAAATACAACCATTGATCATCGGTGCCAACCTTATGAGTAAAATTGAGCAGAGTTGTACCTTTTACATCGCGGGGCTTATCAAAAATGGAAAGTGATTTATCTCCATCGCCTTCCACCTCCAGAGTTTTGTTCTTGATGCTTCGGGAGCTTTCTTCACCTTGCCGGTTTTTCAAAATCATTAGCAAATTTGCGGTAAAATCCTGATATCCATTGTCCCGCTTGTCATCTTCCAAGGCGATGGCGAGTCCTTTTTCTTCCGGTGTCTCGGCTGAGGATGGGCTGGCATTTAAAAATAATGCGATGCCTAAAATAAAAAAAATGTGATTCATCAAAACTTCTCCATGATTATTTAGGTGACTTGTTTTTTGGTTGATAGACGATCCAATTTCATTAAAAGAGTCGGCAGAAACAGAAAATCAGCCAGTAGGGCGCAAATAATAGAAATTGTGGTCATGAATCCGAGTTGGGCATTCATACGAAACCCGGAGAAAGTGAGCACCAGGAATCCGCATACAAGGATTATCGATGTCAGAAGCAAGGCAGTTCCAACGGTATGGAACGAATAACGTACCGCCTCTTCAGTTGTCTTGCCGAGTTCGACTCGGGCTCTTCGAAACTTGCTTAAAAAATGTACCGTGTCATCAACAATGATACCAAGGGCCACAGGTGCGACAACGGAAACCGCCAGCCCAATTTCTCCAACTAGCCATCCCCATATGCCAAAAGTCATGAACATCGGAACCAGATTAGGAATGGTGCTGATTAGACCGAGTTTGAAACTCCTTAATACCCCCACCAAAATTGCCGAGATTATTAGCAAGGCAAGAATAGTTCCCACCATCATGCTGTCAATGTTACGCATGGCTATATGCGAAAACATGATGAGAGGACTTGCTCCATGTGAAGCCATTTCTGGCGGAGCATTTTCTTTCAGCCATTTTTGCGCACTTTTTTCCAGGTTGAGAGCATAATCGGTCGAAACGCTTTCGAGGATGGCGGTGAAGCGAGTAGAAGATTTGTCAATGTTGATTTGGTTGTTTAAGTCCAGTCCAAACGGTAACGACAATTCGTACAACAACAGGTATTGAGCTGAAAGATCGCGCTCTTCAGGCAAACGGTAAAAGGATTCGTCATCCCCATGCATATTTTTATTGAGCCGTTTCATTGTATCTGTCAGGGTTCCAACATACATGACCCCGGGTTGCTTGCGGTACCAGTCGGCAAATTCATCGAGCTTTTTTAGGTAAGCCGGATTGCTGATTCCTCCCGATTCCCCAGCGCTGAGGGAATACTCAATGGATTCAAACCCCGTTAAATGTTCTTCTACATAATCGTTGTCTATTCTGAATTGGTATCGGGTATCAAAATATTCATTAAATTTTTCATCAATAATATTCCGGGGAATCTGAATTGAGAGGAAAGTAATGATTATTATCATGCCCCAAAAAAGTAAATTACGATTATGGATTACCCAGTCGCCGAAGGTATCAATCCATATATTTTGTGAAGAAGAGACCTTCTTCACGCGCAAGGGTAAAATAGCCATCATAGCGGGTAGAAAAAATACAGAATAAACATAAGCCGCCATCACCCCCACAGCTACTATATTTCCGAGGTCACGGAATGGCGGAGAGTCACTGAAGTTCAAGCTGAGAAACCCAATAGCGGTGGTGAGGCTGGTGATGAAAATAGGCTGATGGTTCACGCGTAATGATTCCTGGATGGCTTCGTATTTGGTTTTGCCATGTCGCACTTCATAAAACAGGGTTACTAGAATATGAATGCTGTCTGCCACCGCAAGGGTAAGTATGATTGTTGGTGCATTGGCGGAAATAGGAGTCAACAAGATTCCCGACCAACCCGCAAGACCCATACCTGTAAGTATGGAAAATGCCATGATTAAGATTGTGGTGAGCGTTCCCCAAAAAGTTCTTAGGCTGAGAGCCATTATGATCAGGACTATGCCATACATGAAAGGCACGAGGGATTTCATATCCCCCTCTCCCGCTTCGTTAAAAGCGTTATCCATGAAAATGACACCGGTTAAATAGATGGTAATGTCCGGGTATTTTTTCTGGAACTTGTCCTTCATCTCGCGGGCAAATGCCGCCACTTCCGGTGTTTCAGTAATAGTTTTTTGAGGACGATTAATGGTGACATTAACGCCAGTGATATTTGATTTGCGCGTGATCAAGCGATTCAGGAGAAGCGGCTCAGCCAGGGCCACAGCCTGTACTTTTTTTAATTGTGCGTCTGTAAAGCTGGGAGCATTTTCCACCAAGTCCTGAACAACCAGATCATCTCCATCGGCCCAGGTGTACTGGAAGTTGGTGACGGAGTCGACTCGGATCGAGTGGGGAATCTTCCAGGAAGCCGCGGTAATTTCCTCGATGATCGCCAAAGTTTTACGGGTGAAGACTTTTCCGTCTTTAGGTTCTATGGCGAACATTACGTTGTCGTTTTTAGTGTAGGTATTTTGTAAAGCTTCAAAAGCGAGTAGCTGAGGATTATTTTCGCTAAAAAATACCCGGTAGTCGGTGGAAAACCCGAGAAAACGTCCACCTGATGCCGCAGCAAAAACCAGGAACAAGGTTGCAGGAACTATCAACCAGCGAAAACGAATCACCCAACTGCCGAAACCATTGTTTAAGTTTGTGTTCATGTCTGAATAATAAATAAATTAAATAATATTTAGCTAAAAAGGAAATTTTTTTACTTTTTTAATCCTTGCGTCAAAATGGCGGTTACGCCGATGGCTTCCTTCCTTAATTCTTCCAATGTGAATGCGTCCATATATCTTGGGGCAATAAATTTTATTAAAGCGGCCTGAATCCATTTGGCGGTTTCCAGAACATCAGGGATATTAAAGTCGCCAGAACGGTTCCCCTCTGAGAGAATTTCCGAAAGCAAGGACCTTTCATGCTCCATATATTGCGTAACGATATCCCAGCGTTCGTGGCAAACAAAATCGACCAGTTCCATCACGGCAGGTTGATCTGAGAACTGATAATGCATGTATTCCAGGAGTTCTAGAGCAAAGGCTTGCAGTTTTTTTTCTGGGTTCAATTTTGGATTGCGGACAATTTCTCGCACAAGTTCCAACTTTTGCTGCATGCAACGCCTTGCACAACCAGCACCAATATCCTTTTTACTTTCAAAATACCGGTACAAATTTCCAGGGGACATATCGCAGTCTTTGGAGATTTCGGCCATAGTGGTTTTGCCAAACCCGAAATGACCAAACCGGGCAAAAGCCTTATCAAGAATGCTATTTTTGGTTTCTTCTGTAGTTTCCTGGCTAAGTTTCATGCGGGTTTATAGTAAATATTTATTAAAATATTCACTATGTTGCCATGATTGAAATGAGTTGTCAATAATTAAGTTTTTGCGCTCATTTTTCCACGATAGTGGATGCGATCAAACGGTGATGGCGGTTGCACCGATATTTTTATAGGCTTCCAGGGAGCGTTGGTGGCAGGTGAGGACAATGACTTGGCGTTGTTTGCTAAATTGACTGAGAATCTTTATGATGCGCTCATCACGTTCGTCATCAAAGTTTACAAATATATCGTCCATAACTGCGGGGAGTGGTTCGGAGCGAGTTTCGTATTCGTCAATCAGACCAAACCTCATCGCAAGGTAAAGTTGTTCGCGTGTTCCTCGGCTCATTTCAAGAACCCCTTTCCTCTGATGGAGTTCATTTTCAATGATGAGGTCGTCCTGGTCAATAGGTTTGATGATGCGACGATAACTACCACCCGTTATTTGGGTGAACAAATTTTCAGCCGAGCGGATTACACCCGGTTGACGTGTTTTTTCAAATTTTTGCTTGGCGGCATCAATTAAAACAAGAACTCCGCGATAGGCGGCCCATTCCCGGGCCGTAGACTGAAGTTGTTGCTTCAAGTATTCCAATTCCGTTTGTTTTGCAATCAGGTCGTTGTTGGAAGAGAGTTTTTCAATTTCATTTAAAGTTTCTCCGATGTCCTGTAATAATTGTTCGCGGTTTTCATGAAGTTCTTCGAGTGCTATCCGAAGTCGGCTCAATTTTTGCTGGATTTCTTCCAGGGGAGTATTTTGGACGGCTTCAATAAATTTATCAAAATGCGAACCCAGACCGATATTTGATTGAATAATTCCACGTTTCTGGGAGATTTTTTCATTCAGAGATTTTTTGACTTCCAGAACAGATTGTTTATGGAGGAAATCACTGGAATCTTCAGCTCCCGATGAACTGATAAACTGAGCCATATCATTAGAAATTTTTTCCAGTTGGTTTTCCAGGCTGGCAAGCTTTTCAATCTGACTCTGGCACTGGATTTCAAGCAGATTGCTCTTGTCTCGGTTGGCTTTGCTCTCATTAAGAGTCTGGCAAATAATTTCGATATTTACAGGAAGTTCATTTTTAAGAGAAATGTTTTTGACCAGAGGTTCGAGAGAGCGAATGCTTTCTTCAGCTTCCTTGCAGGTGTTTTGCATTTGTTGAATACGTTCATCGAGCCTCGCACGCTGGGCGATCATGGTTTTTACCTGGCGGGCAGTTTTGGCTATATTTTTTGTTGTGATGGGAGCAATATTTGGGTCCAGTTTTCTTTTTTTCAGCCATCCACGCCATTCATCAAACTTTTCATTTAAATCCTTTTCCTTTTGTTCCGATTGGCGAGCCAGATTGACCTCTGCCAAGTCTTCCTTGGCGAAGCTGTTCTTTTCCTTAAAGGTCATTTTGAATAAAAAGATACCTCCGGCAACAAGAAGTACGGCGACCATCAAAAGAGGAATATTCATCAGGTACCCGCCAAGAATTATCCCCAGCAGTCCGGTTGCCGTGAATCCGTAATGGAACATTTTCAACCATGCGGGAATGTTCCAGCCTTCAGACATTTTTTCAGCTTTCAGCCTTCGGTGGCTCTCTAAACGATCCTGATACAAGTCACATTCTTTTCTTAGCTTTTCAAAATCTTCATAAAAACCATCAATCTGGCCTTTTTCCGATTCGGTCAATTCGAATCCCATCACCGTTTCTTCATCCCAGTCCCGATCAATGGAATTAATTTCTTCGGCTATATGCATGTCCAAGTCTTCTCGCTCAAATTGTACTCTGTCGGAATCTTGCAGGGCGGATAGAACTGATTGAGTAGACTGTTGCAGTCTATGGATATTTTCTTCATGCAGGAGCAGATCAAGGTTTACGGTCAGGGCATCTTGGTTATTTTTCAGGGTGTTTAGGGAGGATTGTTCTTCCTCAATGCGCAGAAGCAGGTTTTCTTTTTCCAGTTTCATGGATTCAAATGTTTTTAATCCATTCTCGGGGAACTGGGAAATATCTTCCAGATCATTCAGTTTATTTTTTGCCTCCAGAAATTGAATAGCATCTTCATAAAGTCGTACTTGGATTTCCTGAGTTCTTTTGCTCGATTCGAATTCTTCCAGGGAATTTTGAAGGACGAGTTTTTTGTCCAGCATTTTTTCAAGTTTTTCCTGTAGTTCATCAAACAGGGTCAGGTTGTTCTGGATTAAGAGAACCTCTTGCTCGTTAATTTTAATTTTTTCCAACAGCTCTCCCATGCGGGAGGCTCCTCGCGGACGAAAAATCTGGGAACAGAGTGTCTCTATTTCTTTCTCAATCTCTTTCAGAGAAATAACGCCGAGACCAAGGCCAGCACCATAGATGCGATTTTTGACTTCATCTCCATTTAGGGAATTAAAATCATTTAATTCATCAATGGTGAATGCATAAATATTTCTAAATATATCGGCGTTTCCCAGTAGTTGATTTAAAATCGGCTGTCCCTGCAAGACATCGTCCGGTGTAGAAATTCTTACCGTTCCTCCATGGGTACCGGGACTCCTTGAGATGACCAGATCTTCGCTGTTTTTTAATACCACTTTCAAACTACCACCCAAAGATCCTCCTTTTGCCGGAAGGTAAAGGTTGGTTTTATCTTTTTTAGTTGGAAACCCGAAAAGGATTCGCCGGATAAATTCGAGCAGGGTGGTCTTGCCAAATTCATTTTTCCCATAAATGATATTGATTCCGGGGGCTAGCCCTATAATGCGCTTATTGGAAAATATCCCGAAGCCGTCTATATGAATTTCGCGTATTTGCATAGTCGCTAGGAACCTTCCCTGCTAACAAGTTTATCCAGTGCCAGATTACGGGCTTTCAGTATGACTGCTTGAGTTTCTTCCGTGGAGAAATCGTCCAAATATTTTCTTCCTGCCCAGGATTCAAATACAGGTTTCATGGCTTCTCGAACTTTATTTTCCAGTTGTTTATCTTGATCGTCTTCGCAAAGATTGATGAGGTCAGCAACAAAGTCCTTAGCTTCTTTCAGGGAATTGATGTCATAAGTACCGGAAGTTTGAGTGGAAAGGTCGGTGAGAATCCAGGGCGAGTTCCCATCGAAAAACGTGTTGATCTCTTCCGTCAAGGTTTTTGTTGCCCCGCTGTGTTGTAATTCATTGTGTATAGGGGTTCGACCTGTCAAAACCAGTTTTGCCACCAAGCCTTCGTGGGTCAACGATTCCGTAACAAGTTCTTCAACCTTTGACTGAAGGACTCTCAATACATCATTGATACTGGAGGCGCCACTGACATCCACTTTAGCCGTTCGATAGCTCACCACATCGGTGGGAATGAACCTTATATTTGCAGGAGCGTTGGAATTCAATG
>JABIXH010000218.1 GCA_018664975.1 Nitrospina sp.
ATGTTATGTCTCTTCATTTGCCTTCATGCCCCGAAGGGGTATAAGGGGGGTTAGTTTTATTGTCCCTCCCTTCATAGGGAGGGATTGAGGGAGGGTTGGATTTTGCTCCCTCGTTCATAAAGAGGGGCTGGGGTGATTTATAACCTGGGGTGGGTTTATCGGAGGCGTTCATGAAAAATAAAATCTCGAAAACATGGTTAGAAAATTAAATTCTTTTTTCCTTCTTTTTATTTTCGTTTTCCTTATAACTTCCTGTTCCCCTTTGTACTCCAAGCTGGGCGGAGATATTAAGGGTCCTCCAGAAGCTTTGCAAGGCCAGCTCACCTCGTTTGCCAAAAATCTGATTGCAAAATCTTATGCCGATATCGATCCTTCCCGGCTGATAGATTTCCACACTCATATTCTGGGTTTGGGTAATTCCAATTCTGGAATTTGGGTCAACCCGGCCATGCAGAATCCTGCCAATCCAATGCGCTATTTCCGATTCCGGGTTTTTAAAAACGCATCAGGGATTTATCAAGATGAAAAAGCGGATCGGCAGTACATTGCCCGGTTGCTAGAACTTATAGAAAACTTGCCGGAAAAAGGACGTTTCATGATCCTGGGATTCGACAAACATTATAGTAAAAACGGAAAAGAAGATTTGGAACGCACAGAGTTTTATATCCCGAATAAATATATTTCTTCGCTGGTCAAAAAATATCCCAAAATTTTTACTCCCATGATTTCGATTCATCCTTATCGCAAGGACTCCCTGCAAAAGCTAGAGGAGTGGAATAAAAAAGGAGCACGGTTTATCAAATGGCTTCCCAACGCAATGGGGATAGACCCGTCTGATCCAAGGCTGGACCCTTATTATTCAAAAGTGAAAGAATTGAATATGGTGATCCTTGTGCATGTGGGGGGTGAGGGAGCAGTGCATACCGGCGAATTTGAAAAGCTGGGTAATCCATTACTGCTAAGACGGCCTTTGGATCAGGGGGTAAAAATCGTCATGGCTCACTGCGCCAGTCGCGGTACCAATCTGGACCTGGATACCCCTTCAAACGGGGAGGTGCACAACTTTGACCTGTTCATGCGGATGATGGAAGAAAAACGTTATGAGGGATTCTTGTTTGGCGAGATTTCCGGCTTGACCCAGAACAACCGGTTTGACGGTCCCTTGCAAACCCTGTTGGCTAAAAAGGAATGGCACTCTCGGCTGGTCAATGGCAGTGACTATCCTTTACCGGCGTTGAATGCGGTGATCCAGACAACAACCCTGGTCAATGCTGGTTTGATAACGGAAGAGGAGAGACAGGCGTTAAATCTGGTTTATGGATACAATCCGTTATTATTCGATTTTGTGCTCAAACGCACGGTGCGGCATCCCGAATCCGGAGAAAAATTCCCCCCTTTCGTTTTTATGATGCCGCAGGTACTCACAAACTAATTCTTCCTTCTTTTAAAAATGAAAGTTTGACAAAAATTTTCAGCATAACCTTGATTAACCAACTCTTGATAATACTCACCTCTAATTCCTTTTATTTTGTCTCCCACGCTAGTGGGTAAATATTTTGATCAACTTTTCCACTGAGCCGGATTGCAGGGCCTTGAAAATTTTTTCTACCTGGCGGGATAATTCTTTTTCGCTGTGGAATTTTAGCTCCAGTTTCAATTCATCGCTCTCAAAGGTTTCCTGAAATTTGAGGCGGGTCTTGTCATCCAAATCCATTTCATCCAATGCCCGCGCCATCTGTTTTTTCATTTCAGATAATACCGGATAACGCTGGTTATAAAGATACTGGTGGATGCGGTCATACTGTTGTGAGGGATTTAGCTCGGTGGTTGCCAGGCTGTTCTTGATTTCGTCCTGAGATAAAATTTGTTCGGGGGTAGTATTTTCTCTTGCCGAAACTTCATCGAGTAAATCCAGCAGTTCTCTCCACTTGTTGACTCCGGGTTTGAGAGCGGAAAATATTATTTCCGCAGATGTGAAGTCATCCCATTTGTAAAATGTGCTAAATGTTTTAACGGGCACTCTGGCACGGTGCAGGAGTTTTTTTAATTTAGGGCTCAAGACTTTAGCGGAGGATAAATCCTGAAATATTTTTTTACTGCGTTCAAGTTCCAGTAAAGGCATATAATCTTCAATAATAGTTTCATCAGAAATCCCTGCATCCTTGAGCTTGTTAAGGATATCGCCTTTTTCGATATCACTATAATGTCGTTGCCCAAAATTTTCGTTCAGGTTGATGTTCAATCGTGACGCATTGTCGATTTCGGGTATGATGAATGCGGGTATTCGGGTTAAGCCCGATCGTGGTGCCGCCTGGAAACGTTTATGCCCGCTGACTATGGCGTAAAGATTCCCGGAAGGGCAAACGGAAATGGGATGCCGAATGCCGATAACTTTGACAGAGTCCGTTAACTTTTCCGGACAACCGTCCATCGAGAAATCCGTCAACCGGTCATCACCATCAATGTCTTTTAACGGGATTTCGGAGACATCAGAAAGTTTCATGCAATCGATCCAAAAAATATTATTGAGTTTTACCTTGGGGATGATTCTTTCCGGTTGTATGGAAAAAATTCCTGAAGGCATGGTGTTGATTCCTTCGGGAGAGTTTACCATTGGAACCAACCAGATAGATGAGGAAAAACACGCGCTCGCCTTGGGTCTCAATAAACCCTGGTTTGCTGATGAGTCTCCTGAGAGGCGCATTGATATTCCCGATTACTATATCGACCGCTACGAGGTGACAAATCTGCAATATTATATTTTTTGCCAGGCAACGGACCGTAAACCCCCCAGGTATTGGAAGGGTCAGAAGTTTCCAGAAGGGCAAGGTCACCATCCTGTGACGACAGTGAATTATTTTGATGCCAGTGCTTACGCAAAATGGGCCGGAAAACGATTGCCCAACGAGGCGGAATGGGAAAAAGCCGCAAGGGGTCGGGCCGGATTCATCTACCCCTGGGGAGACGACTTCATACCGGGGCTGGCGAACCTCAGCCTTTCTCCGCGAACAAAAATCGGTCAGGGCTTGAAACCGGTAGGAAGTTTTCCCAAAAGTGCCAGTCCTTATGGAGTTCAGGATTTGGTTGGCAATGCCTGGGAATGGGTTTGGGAATATTATCAAGCTTATCCTGCCAACACATTTAAGACTCCAGCCTATGAAAAGAAGGAGATTGTGGTGCGGGGCCTATCTTATATGGGCGTGGGCCATTTCAACAAAAAAGATTTTTTAAAGGTGGTTTCTCTTAAAGCCCGTGCTTCTTACCGTGAGCACCTCAACCCAATGGCCCGTAGAAAGGATGTGGGCTTTCGATGCGCAAAAGACCGTCCTCCATTTATGGAACGAGTTTTTGGTTTCAAATCCGCTCAGTCGACAGATACTGTGACCTAATTGTTTACCGCTGATTCGTTTGAAGTGTGCTTTTTTTTGGTGATGCGGTACACCACTCCCAGGTAATCATCGGAAAGGTAGAGGTCGCCCTCAGGGGACTGTTCAATATCAACGGGTCGCCCATCCGGTGCGCCGCTTTTTCTTAGCCAGCCGCTTATAAAGTCTTCGTGGGAAAGGATATTACCTTTCGCGTCCAGTTTCAGTCGCACTACTTTGTACCCTGCGGGAACAGACCGGTTCCAAGAACCATGAAAAGCGATGAATACGCTGTGGTTGTATTGTTTGGGCAAAGTTCCTTTCTGGTAGAAAGCAAGGCCCAGGGGCGCCATATGGGCGGTAAACGTGTAGGCGGGGATTTCGGTTTTTGTACAATCGAAACTCCTTCCGAAATCTTCATCGAAAAATTTTGATTCGTAACAATAGGGCCAGCCATAATGTTTTCCCTGTTTGATGATATTCAATTCTTCCCGCGGGTGATCATCTCCCAGTCGGTCACGCCCATTATTGACGCCCCATAATTCGCCGGTGTAAGGAGAAAACTCGATGCCCACGGAGTTGCGTAACCCCTGGGCGAAAATTTCTCTGCCGGAGCCATCCAGATTGAACCGTGAAATGGCCGCGCGCAATGGGTCTTTTTCAATGCAAACATTGCAGGATGAGCCGACCGAAAGATAGAGTTTGTTATTTTTTATTTTTAAAGTGCGGGTGAAATGGCCGCCATCGGGAATGTTAGCGATGATAGTTTCCGGTTTTCCATACTTAAAAGGTTTGGCGAGTCGTTTGAGGCGAATGACCTGGGTTTCTTCGGCTATATAAAGGTAGTAACCCTCTTCCAGCTGTATAAAAGCCAGGCCGTGGGGGATATCGCGATTTTCAATGATGAGTACTTTTTTATCCGCTTCACCATTTTTATCGGAGTCGGGCAGTGCCACCACTTTTCCCTCTTTGGCTTGGCTGAGGAATAAAGCTCCCTGATCGTCAAAGGCCATATGTCTGGCACGAGGTACTTCTCTGGCGAATAGGTGGATGCTGACATCATGCGGAAGATTGAGAGAATCCAGTTTTTGCGCGTTCCGTTCCAGGGCGTGGGAGGAATACGCCTGGGAGAAAAGGATCAAACTGAGAAATATAATGGCGAACCCGGTTTTTCGCATAATAAATATTTGATTGATATGCTGTGATTAAGTTATCGTCACTGTCCATTAGAGATGATTGAAACCAGTATATAATATTATCCCGTTGAATCCATTTGGATTTCCCGTTAATTTGGTTGGGAAAATTAATCTGAACATTGAGGTAAAATAACAGCTTTGAAATTTGAAGATGCATTAGGCAATCAGGTTCTTATATTGGATGGAGCCATGGGTACCATGGTTCAGAATCTGGAGTTGAGCGATGCGGCTTTTGGGGGTGCCGCATTTAAAATGTTGACCGATCTCCTGATATTTTCCCGTCCTGATGACCTGGAAGGTATTCATCTGAAATATCTGCGCGCCGGTGCCAACTTGATCGAAACCAACACCTTCGGTGCCTCACCGTTGAGATTAAAAGAGTTCGATTTCACCCAAATCGATTTGACGGATATTAAGGCGATACCACCATCTCTTGATCTAAAAAAATCGGATTACTCAGCCATCACCCATCATTTGAATGTGGAAGGTTGCCGGGTTGCCAGAAAGGCGATCGAAAACTATAAAAAAGAATCTGATTACGATGGTCGGCCGTTATTTGTTGCCGGTTCCATCGGTCCTTCCAATTATGTTCTTTCCAAGACAGAGGCCGCGCTCAATAAAGCCACCTGGGACCAGATTGTTGACAATAATTTCCGGCAAGTACGTGGGTTGATTGAAGGCGGGGCAGACGTTCTCTTGTTCGAGACCCAGCAGGATATTCTGGAGCTAAAAGCCTCGTTGATTGGAGCCCAAAAGGCGTTTGATGAGGCCGGTAGCCGGCTTCCCATTATTGCTCAAGTCACTGTGGATGGATTTTCCAAGATGCAGATTTTCAACACGGATATTCATGCGGCTCTGGTTGCGGTAGAAGGCATGGGCATTTCCGCTTTCGGTATCAATTGCAATACCGGCCCGGAGTTAATGGAAAGGACCGTAGAAAAACTGAGTCGGATTTGTAGTTTGCCCATTTCCATCGTGCCCAACGCTGGGCAACCGATCTCAGAAGATGGAAAAACCTGTTACAAGCTTGAGCCGGAAGCCATGGCAGATTACGTAGAACGATTTGTTAAAGATTTTGGTGTGTCAATCGTTGGGGGCTGTTGTGGAACCACGCCGGAGCATATTCGGGCTTTGTCTAATCGGTTGAAGGGAGTGGTTCCCAATAGAAAAAAAATAGAGAAACAGGTGTTTGTGTCGGGTCCGCAAGAGGCAGTGCCAATCAACAGTGGCGATGGATTAGTGCGCATCGGCGAAAGATTGAATGTTCGCGGCAGTAAAAAGGTGCGCGAAGCGGTAGAGCGCGATGATGGAATCCAAATGGGAGTTTTGGAGGAAGTCGTAGATGAGCAGGTCAAAGACCTGGGAATCGACATCATAGATGTTTGTATGGACAGCAACATTGTTGAAACGGAAAAAGTATTACCTCAGGCTATTTATGAACTGACCAGTGATTTCAAGGGAGTCATGTGTATCGACTCTTTTTCTGTCGAAGCGTTACAGACTGCTATCGAGTCCTATCCCGGAAGGCCGATTATTAATTCCATCAGCCTGGAGGAATATGAAGCGGGTGTCAGTAAGCTGGATGCGGTGCTATCGCAAACGAAACAGCATCATCCAGTTTATGTAGCATTGGTCAATGGACCCGAAGGGCCGGGGCAGACAGCAGATGAAAAATATGAATTGGCGGCCGAAATTGTTCGTCAGGCAAAAGAGAACCATAACGTAACTCCTGATCAGATTCTGGTTGATGTTAACGCTTACCCCATTGGGTCGGAATCAGTAGAAGGATTAAACTTTTGTGCTGAAACTCTGAAATGCCTGCCACGTATCAAGGCGATTCATCCTGATTTGAAAACCAGTATTGGGGTCGGCAACCTGACGAATGGCTTGGCTTCGAAACCTTATATGCGAAAAGTTTTGACCAGCGTTTTTCTGGACGAAGCCAGAAAGGTGGGGCTTGATTGCGCAATACTGAATCCCAATCACTACGTTCCGCTTGAAAGCTTGACGGAAGGGGATGTGACTTTAGCGAAGAAAGTAATTCTTGATCGAGACATGACCGCATTTGAAGAACTGGAGCAAATTGCGCAGACGAAAAAGACCGGGGTCCAGGTTAAAAAAATAGATTATGACGATCTCCCTCTTGAAGAAAGTATTTGTCAGAGAATTAAAGACGGATTCAAACAAAAGGAAGAGGGGGTCATAACCAAAGAGGGTGGGGAGTTTCCCTACAAAGACAAAATAGTGACTGATGTTGCAAAAGCCATTGAGAAACATGAGCCGCTGAGTTTTATCAGTGGTCACTTAATGACTTCCATGCGCGAGTTGGGGGATGCCTTCGGTCGTGGCGAAGTGAGTCTTCCTCATTTATTGAAAAGTGCGGATGTGATGCGCCATGTCATGCTGTTTCTGGAAAGCTTCATGCGTTTTCAAAGTGGTGTCGAACCCGGAGCCGCTATTGAGTATAAGGGAGTGGTGGTCATCGGCACGGTTTATCAGGATGTGCACAGCATTGGCAAGGACCTCGCAAAAACCCTCCTTGAAAATTATGGTTACCGCGTGATTGATTTGGGTGTGCAGGTTCCGCTGGACCGATTTATTGAAACAGCCCGCAAAGAGAATGCCGATGCGATAGGCATGAGTGCTCTGCTGGTTCAAACTTCCAATCATATGATTACCGTTTCGAAAATGTTGTTGGATCAGAAATATTCCATTCCCGTACTTTTAGGGGGAGCGCCGGTTAATGCACGTCACGCAGGTTATGTGGCCATGCATGGGGGTGAGAATACCGAAGCGATTTTGGATAATGTTTTTTATTGTGACAGCGGCATGGATGGCGTCAATACCATGGGACTGCTCATGGATAAAAATCAACGGGCCGGCCTATTGAAGGAGAACAAAGAAAAGTTATTGCGGGAATACCAGCGAGCGAAAGGGATTCAGGAAGAGAAGGATAAACTCCTGGATACGTTGCCAAAAAGAAAGGTGAGCTTTCGTCATCATGAAGTTCCTGCTGACGGATATGGAATTCAAAAAGTTGAATTCAAATTGCATAAACTGGCTCTGGATCGAAAAAGCCTCTACTCCTTAAACTGGAAGTTTGGAAAAAAATCGTCATGGCTTCAAAAGGGGGTTACCGTTGACCAGTTAAACAAGCTGGAAAAAGAATGGGTGGAAAAGGCGGAACAGAAAGGATGGGTTGTTCCTAAGGCGCGTTTTGCACTTTTCCCTGCCCAATCGGAGGGGGATGAAGTCATTGTCTACGATTCTGAAAATAAAGAGAAGGAATTGGCTCGCATCCGTTTCGATGTCTGTATCGGAAAGGGTCGAAAAGATATTTTTTCGATCGGCCAGTATTTCCATTCTGTGGATTCCGGGCAATGGGACGCAATAGGCCTGCAACTTACTACTGCCGGGACAGGGGTGGAGGTCGGTATAGAAGAATTCAAGGCGCAAAATGATAGTGAATCGGCATTATATCTTCAGGGTTTGAGCGATCGAGTCGCGGAAGACCTGGCGGAATATACGCATCAATTACTTTGCCACGGAATTGGAACGAAAAAAGAAAATCGAGGCCAGCGTTATAGCCCAGGTTATCCGGCAATAACAGACCTGTCTTACAATCGTGTCATCTGGGAACTTTTAGGAGCAGACGATATAGGAGTGACTCTGACCTCGGCAAATGAGTTTTACCCACCCAGTACAACTGCGGCGGTGGTCTGTTTCCATAAAGACGCTGGATACAGTTGATCCCGTGGTTTCCTCCCCAATCAGGTTTTAAGTCCATTCCATTTTTATCCGATAAGAAATCACCCTCAGGGTTTGGATTCGCTTGTTTGGCGGGTTCTAAGGTGGTAGTATAACTTGTTGAGATACAAGGCTTTAGGAGCCAGATTCCAGGGGGAAATAAAACCTTTCTATAATGGGCCTCATTTGTTAAGATAATTATGTAGATTACCCGATTATAAAACAGGATGTTGTCCCGCAGTTTTTACCCTTGGGGCCTCTTATCAGATTATAAATCCGCTATTTTTGAGGAAGTTGAATCATGTTTAAGCGATTCACAGAGAGAGCGCGAAGAGTCATAATCCTTGCTCGCGAGGAGGCTGAACTTTATCGCCATGAATATTTAGGTACCGAACATATTTTGCAGGGCGTTATTAAAGATGGCGGTGGTATTGCAGTTGCCATTGTTCAAAAAAGCGGAGTGGATCTGGCCCAGTTGAAAAAGGAACTGGAGAAAAACTTACCCCGTAGTTCAAATTCCCTGATTATAGGCGACATTCCTTTCACATCCCGAGCTAAGAAAGTATTAGAGTTCGCGGTGGAAGAGGCTCGGTCTTTGAATCACAATTATATTGGCACGGAACACCTTCTTCTCGGTCTTCTGAAGGAGAAGGAAGGGGTTGCCTGTCGTGTACTGAACAGTTTCGGCATGTTCTTTGATGATGTCCGAGAAAAAATTGTTGAGATGTTCAAAGAACCTACCGAAAGCAACCGCGAAGTTGGCAAGACTCCGACTCTGGATGAATTCAGCCGTGACCTGACCAAGATGGCACTGGATGGGAAGTTGGATCCGATCATTGGCCGGGCTAAAGAAATCGAGAGGGTCATTCAGATTCTTAGTCGCCGCACCAAAAATAATCCCGTGTTGATTGGCGAACCCGGCGTAGGTAAAACCGCCATTGTTGAAGGCCTGGCCCAGCTTATTATAGAAAGGGAAGTGCCGGATACTCTTTTCGAGAAAAGGGTGGTTTCGCTTGATTTGGGTTCGTTGATTGCAGGCACAAAGTATCGCGGTCAGTTTGAAGCCCGTCTCAAAGGCATCATGAAGGAAATTATCCAGAATGACAGCGTCATTTTATTTATTGACGAATTGCATACTCTGGTGGGAGCAGGAGCCGCCGAAGGTTCTGTGGATGCATCCAATATGCTCAAACCCGCTCTTTCTCGAGGGGAGATACAGTGCATCGGTGCGACGACTCTGGAAGAATATCGAAAATATATTGAGAAGAATGGCGCGCTTGAAAGACGTTTTCAGCCCATCATTGTGAATCCTCCGACTGTGGAAGAAACCATTGAAATTATCAAAGGGTTGAAGGTCCCTTATGAACTGCATCACAAGGCAAAAATTTCTGACGAGGCGATTGTTACTGCCGTCAGGTTTGCCGAGCGGTACATCAGTGACCGGTTTCTCCCTGATAAGGCCATTGATGTGATTGATGAGGCGGGCTCGAGAGTGCGTCTACGTGAGATCACCCAATCTCCTGAAATGAAAAAAATTCAACGCGATGTAGATATTGTTGTTCGCGATAAGAAAGTCTGCATCGAAAACCAGGAGTTTG
>JABIXH010000219.1 GCA_018664975.1 Nitrospina sp.
GATATTAATGGGATCACAACGACCACCATCAAAGGAAGCTCTATAGAATGGAGCTGGAATTTAAAATCGTAATAACTGATCTCCACCGAACCCATGTTTTTTACGGCGAACGAAGCTATAACGATCAATAAAAGGATGGATAGAATAAATTTTATGGCTGGCATGACTTGAAGAAAACTAAAAGGTTGAAGAGAAAGAAAGACCCCTATTACTCGTCATCTTCCTCTTCTTCATCATCATCACCGCCTTCAGAGCTTTCTTCCGAAGCTTCTCCTGAGCTTTCTTCTGAAGCTTCTTCAGCAGGTTCTTCTTGCGCGGGTTCCGAGGCTTCCTCAACGACTACCGGTGCGGCTTCCTCAACTGCGGCCTCATGAGTCGTGGCCTCTTCAGCAGGAGCCGGTTCCTCTGCCACAGGCTCTTCAGTGGGAACAGCTACTGGTGCAGGAGCTTCTTCCAAGCTAACAATTCCCGCAGGCATTCCTGCCTGGGTTCCTGCTCCCAATTCTGTCAATAGGGATTCAATGCCCGCAACCACTTCGCCAGATTTTGCCTTAATATCTGGTGAGTCACCCAAAGACATTTCCTGTACAGTAACTAGAGTCCGCTTGAGTTCCATAACCGCCATGGTGCGCTCATAATTCCCCAACTTATTTTTCAAACCTGATATATCTTCATTAACTTTATTAAAACTGTCATCCACATGCTTTTTAAGGGGAACTATTTTTTCTTCAAGGCTGGTTACAGTACCATCCATACCCATAACCCGAGTGTCTAAATCGCGGACAAAGAACAGGATAAAAATAATCGCCAAGGCCGCCATTCCAAAACCCAGGAAGGCAACCGCTTTCAGCATATTCATTTCTTCTTGTTGCCCCTGAACTGGTGCAACGGGCTTGTTGAACTCGGCAGCATCGTCCACGTTACTTTTTGAATCTCCTTGAGAATAATAACCGCTTGCGTCCTCTTTCTCCTCCTTTTTAATTTCATTCAACCGTTCTTCAGGAGTTTGAGAAGATTCGTCTTGTTTGCCTTGTTCATCCGTTGTCATAGTTCAACCTTTTATTAAATAGAATTTCTTATCTTCTAAGCCGAATTCAACCTTTTACGACCAATTTTTAAACAATCTAATCCCGCAACCCACCATCTAAATAATATATAATCTTCAGGGTGACAGGGGAAGGAAATTAATCCTTTTTTCAAGCCCTTTATCAGAGTCATTTTTTATAAAAAAATGCTCCGGTTTTAACCAAACGGAGAGAAAAAATGAAGCCTGATAGTACTAGCGGAGCCAGTATTTTGTCAAGAAAAATTAGGCTATCTATCCTAGTCATGCTGAGCTTATTTTTAGTCGGCGTCGATGGCCCAAAAAGAACCGTCCAGGGGGTTCTTATGACCCCCGAAGTGCTGAGCACCCTTCCCCAGAACCAGCGAGTCGTTGTAGATACCCGCCCGGCCTGGAAATTTCTCTTAGGCCATATCCCCGGTGCTATAAATCTGGACAATTGGCGGGAATTTACGCATCAAGTAAAGGGCGTAAAAGGATTGCTCAAAGACAATAAAAGATTTATTTCAGCAAAACTAGCTCCACTGGGATTTTCTCCGCATAAACCCATCATAATTTATGGAGAGCCAGACGATCCCTGGAGAACCGATGGCCGATTTTTCTGGATGTTTGAGTATTATGGATTTCAAAATGTGTCTCTGCTTGATGGTGGACTCAATAAATGGAAACAGGCTGGTAAAAAAATTGAAAGAGGCCGCCAAAACCCCATCTCCGAGCCTGAATCCGGCCTAAGTATTATTAATCTTAACCTTGATATAATTGCAGATAAGTATTCTATAAATAAGGGGTTTTCATCTGACAGTTTAATCATCATAGACAACAGGACCCAAAAAGAATTCAATGGAGCTACTCCCTATGGTTCGCCCAGACCCGGGCATATTCCTAACGCGATCCATATCCATTGGCCGGAGTTTTTTCAAGTAGATGGGACCCTGAAAACCCTTCCGGCCCTCAACTCATTATTAAGGCAAAATAGCATCCGCCCCCATCATGAAATTATTGTCTATTGCACGGGTGGAGTTCGGTCAGCCATGGCCTATTTTGTTTTTCGCTATTTGGGCTATAAAGTTAGAAATTATGATGGCTCCTGGTGGGACTGGAGCCAATCTTCTTTTCCTATAGAGAGTGGATGACTAATTTTACTGAAGTAGCCACTGTTGAAGAAATTCCCCCCGGAGAAAGAAAGCGTGTTGAAGTCAACAATGAACTCATCACCCTTTTCAATTTGGATGGAGAACTGTTTGCAATTTATGACAAATGCCCACATAAAAAAACCGCCCCCCTGGTAAGGGGAACGATAAATGGTGTGGGTATAAAGTGTCCCAACCACGGTTACCGTTTCGATCTTAAAACGGGAAAATGTGACCGGGGCGAAGAATGGGATACCCGTGTCTATCAGGTAAAAATAGATAACGGAAAAATTCTTGTGGGTCCCGTTAAAAATACAATCTGATCGACTTAATGAGAACCTTCTTCATGGCTGTGGGAGGAGCCTTCCTCCTGCTGACGCGGTGCCCCACCAGAGCCTTCAGCCA
>JABIXH010000136.1 GCA_018664975.1 Nitrospina sp.
ACGAAACTTTCTCTGGAAGACTATAAAGCCGGAAAAGAAAACGGCGAAACGTTTGGCGAATATTTTGACCGCAAGGGGAAAACTTATTTCCGT
This sequence comes from Nitrospina sp., assembly GCA_018664975.1. Lineage (GTDB taxonomy): Bacteria > Nitrospinota > Nitrospinia > Nitrospinales > VA-1 > LS-NOB. The sequence goes on from JABIXH010000136.1 coordinate 94, forward strand.
GACTTGCTGAGTCCGCTCAAAGACCTGCCAGCAATTGAGCAGTCTCCGGAATCTTATATTGACTACGGCTCTACAGAAAAATTCAGCCTGGAAGACCGTGGTCAAGGGGAATGTGCCGGTGCAGTTACCGACATGATTACCGACCGTATTAGCGAAGCCGAGCGCGCCCATTTTCAGGGCAAGCTCAGCCTGGAAAAAAACGATTTCAAGGAAACCGGCGAACATGCGAAGCGTTCAGTGATCGCTTCTGCCAGAGCCTTGTTGGTCACAGAAGGTATGGACTTCAACGATGATTGGGAATGTCTGAAAAAATTCCAGTCACTGGTAATCGACATGGAAATTGTGGCGGCAAAACATGCCAAGCTCATTGACAGTTTTGAAACAACTCCCGATGCCAAAGATGAAAAAACCGCTGGGTGGTGGCTGACCGAAGCTGGCGAACTGGTTGAGGAAAGTAAAAAAATACAAAACACCATGCAGTCGGAAAAAACTTTGCGCATACGTGTTGGCGGAGATGATCCCAAAGCGAAAGCTGGTGAAAAGAACGGCAAACAAAGCATTGACCTTCTCGGAGTCAAATGTCCGTTCAATTACGTCAAAACAAAAATCAAGCTGGAAACAATGGCTTCAGGAAGCATACTGGAGGTATTGCTGGATGCTGGCGAGCCATCTGAAAATGTCCCTCGAAGTATTAAAAATGACGGACATCAGGTTGTTTCTCTGAAAGAAGAAAACGGTCATTACAAACTGACGGTAGAAAAGGCATAAATGCTGATCAGCATGACCGGATTTGGCCGGGCGGAATTTCAGGAGGGCGATTATTCTTATAAGGCGGAGGTCCGATCGGTCAACAACCGCTTTATAGAAATCACTACCCGGCTCCCAAAAGCCTTTGTGGATCTGGAACACCCCTTAAAAAAACTGGTCAAGTCCTATTGCACAAGGGGCTCCATTAACGTCACTATCACCCTGACCAACAGCAATGACAGTTCAGGGGAATGGGAAATTAAATCGAACCTTGCTCTTGCTACTCAATATGTAAATGCCCTTAAAGAAATTCAAACTTCGTTGGGGCTTGAAGGTAAAGTAAATATTGATTCTGTGGTCGGGCTTCGCGATGTTATAAAAGTGGAGCCTATTGCCATTGACCCGGCTAAGGAAAGCCTGCTGATGGAAATTGCCGGGTCGGCCCTCGCCGCCCTTCAGAAAATGCGTGAGGAAGAAGGAGAACATTTACAAAAAGACTTTTTAGAACGTATTGATGCCATCGAGAAATACGCCGATCAGATAGGCAAACGGCAACCGGAGGTCATTCAGGAATACAAAGCTCGGCTTAAAGAGAAAATTAAATTGCTCAATGACGGTGTTGATATTGATGAAAACCGCCTGGCTCAGGAAACCGCAATACTGGCTGACCGTTGTGACATTGCCGAAGAAATCACGCGACTGAGCAGTCACCTCAAGCAATTCAGGAAATTGTTTGATTCGACAGAACCCATGGGGCGAAAACTTGAATTCATCACCCAGGAGATCAACCGCGAAGTCAACACAATGGGTTCCAAGTCCAGCGATATTCAGATTGCTAATCTGGTCATTGAAATAAAAAGTGCACTTGAGAAAATAAGAGAACAGTTGCAAAACATAGAGTGATGGAATTTTTACCGCGAACTTTATAAATTTTTGGGATAGGCACTATGAGTGAAGGAATGGCGATTATACTTTCCGCCCCTTCCGGGACGGGAAAAACCACTACCTGTAAGCTATTGCGCGAAAAATTGCCTGATTTAAAAATAGCTGTTTCTCACACCACTCGAGGCATCCGGGATGGAGAAAAGGATGGAGCGGACTACAACTTCATATCCCAAAAAGAATTTGAAGAAAAAATAGAGAACAAGGAGTTCCTTGAATGGGCTCGTGTTCATAGTTTTTATTACGGCACCGCCTTCCAGGCTATCAACTCGAATCTACAGGGCGGACATGATGCCCTGTTGGAGCTTGATGTTCAGGGCGTTGAATCGTTACGAAAAATGAAGTATCAGGGAATTTATATTCTTATCCTGCCGCCATCCATTAAAGAAATGGAGGCACGGCTCAAAAAAAGAGGGACGGATTCAGAAGACAGCATCCTGCAGAGAATCGAAACCGGGAAAAAGGAAGTCAAGAAGTACAAAATGTACGATTACGTCATCACTAATTTTGAAGTCGAAGTTACGGTGAATACTATTCTCTCCATTCTTCAGGCAGAAAAAGTCAGAGCACCCCTTTACACCCCGACCTCACCAGACATTGAAGAATTACTAAAAGATGGAGTCGGTTAATCATGTCCCAAATCGACCTCATGGGACTGGTTCGGACCAATGTTAAAGGACTCAAAGCCTATCAAGTAGAGAATCTGGACGAGGGCACCAAGTTACACGCCAACGAGAATCCTTATCCCCCCTCGCAAGAACTGTTAGATAAAATATTTCAGAGGCTGAATGAGTTGGAGTTGAATCGTTACCCCGACCCTGATTGCAGAAGCCTGAAAAAAGCAATCGCTGATAGAACAGGCACTCTTACCGAACAAATCATTATTGGAAACGGTTCCGATGAATTAATTCAGTACCTGATGCAGGTCCTGTGTAATGAGGGGGAGACCATTGCCTTCCCTGATCCCACCTTTGCCATGTATGGAATTACAGCACAGGGTTTGGGATTGGAACCTGTAAGCTTTCCCCTAAATGATAATTGGGATTTCGAGGCCGGACCGGCACTGAAAATTCTTATCGAACAAAAGGCCCGAATCGTTTTCATTAGTTATCCCAATAACCCAACGGGCAATTGCTTTTCGGAGAAGGAAATTCAGCAAATCATTGAACAGTTTGAAGGCATCGTGGTGCTCGATGAAGCCTATCAGGATTTCTCAGGAAAAACTTTTCTCAAACAAATGGAAAAACATAACAACCTGGTTATTCTTAGAAGCTTGTCAAAAATAGGTCTGGCAGGACTGCGGGTAGGTTATGGAATTTTTCCTACATTGCTGGCAGAACAAGTCAACAAAGTTCGCCTGCCTTATAACTCCAATTCTGTTTCGCAATGGGTAGCCACTGAACTTCTAAATAACTTTACCCCAGTGCAAAATCAAATCGATTCCATTTTGGAAGAGCGAAACCGACTGATGGATGAGTTATCAAAATTTCCTTCCATTACCGTATACCCCTCGAATTCTAATTTCATTTTGTTCATGGATTCCAAAGATGGGGTATTTAACAAACTTAAAGAAAATGGAATCCTGTTGCGAAACCTGAGCTCACATCCCCGGTTAAAAAATTGTCTGCGCGTCACAATTGGAACCAAACAGGAGAATGACCAGTTCCTGAACCAATTACGGAAAGTCACCTCATAAACCGAAATTGGGAAACGTATGAAGCGCTGGATAAAAAATACTCTTATCACTGGTTTTTGGGGATTAATGATTCTGGCCTGGATCGTGATAGGTCTGTTCTATTACCAAGGTTCCCGGCCTGCCAGCAACGAAAATATATCTAAAATATTTGAGATTGAATCTGGAATGCCTTTAAAGCAAATTGCTCAGAAACTTTCTCGCCAGGGGCTGATCCTCAGTCCCAGTGCATTTCAAGCCATTGCCTTAATTCAAAACAAGCAGAAACAAATCATGGTGGGGGAATATAACCTGTCGCCTTCCATGCTACCGTCAGAAATACTTACCCGAATCACCTCGGGAAAAACTGTCCTCCATCCTGTCACTATCCCTGAGGGTTACCGGATAACAGAAATAGCGGCGCTTCTTCAATCAGAGGGACTGGCAGACCGGGAAATTTTTTTACGTCACACCCGAGATAAAAGTTTGATCCAATCTCTTGGAATTACTGCTGACAACCTGGAAGGCTATTTATTTCCAGAAACCTACCATTTCAGCAAACACAGTCCAGAATTAAAAATGGTTCAAAAAATGGTCGCCACCTTCAAGGAACGAATTTTAGTACCGCAGTTAATGAAAAGTGCGGAAAAAAGTTCTCTTTCATGGCATGAAATCATTACCCTAGCTTCCCTGATAGAAAAAGAAACCGGGTTGGACTCTGAACGAAAAATTATCTCTTCCGTCTTTTATAACCGATTAAGAAAAAACATGCGTCTGCAAACCGACCCAACCGTGATTTACGCAATAGAGAAGTTTGACGGCAATATTCGCAAACGCGATTTGAAAATCGACTCCCCTTATAACACTTACCGGTATAAAGGATTGCCCCCCGGCCCTATTGCCAACCCTGGACTTAAATCCATCGTGGCGGCAATATCACCTATAAAGTCTGACCACCTTTATTTTGTCTCCCGGCAGGATGGAAGCCATCACTTTTCTTCTACTCTGGTCGAGCATAACCAGGCGGTACAAAAATACCAGTTGAAGAAAGTTCGCACCCGCAGGTAAAGTTAATTATTAAGGCTCGCACCTTTATTAGTGATCAACCTTAGGTTCTGCATGCTCTTGTGTTTCGCCTGGAGTTTGACATATTCCTGATTCAATTGATGAATTTCCTCCGTCAACATCTCGTTAGCCCCATTTAACATTAAAGTAACTTCTCTCCAATCTGTTTCCTGATTTTTCGCTTCCATAACTCATCCCTCCTGATTGGGGGTCAACCAAAGAAAATGCAGACCCAAAATTAATTGATTAATTAAATGGATTGGCTTAATATAGTCATATATTAAAATTTGTCAATCTATTTATATATATATGACTAAAAATTTAAACAAAAGGATAACAATATCAAGAAAATCAAAGGGTTTAACCCAAAAGATTTTAGCCGAAAGGTTAAACATTTCGCTCCCAACCATGAATCATTATGAAACGGGTAAGCGAGTTCCAAGCTCTGCCTGGCTGGCAAACCTAGCAATAGAGGTTGAATGCGACCCGGGCTGGTTACTCACAGGAGAAGGCACTCCACAGAAAAATATAGAGCATCTGGATCCGTTTCCTGACCCTGCAACCCTGGATGGTTTTGTTTTGGTTCCCAGATACAATATCGAAGCCTCCGCTGGAGGTGGGTCCGTTGTTCACTCTGAGCAGATTGTCGATCATCTGGCTTTCAAAGCAGAGTGGGTTCATAAAGAGCTGGGCACCGAGCCAAAAAATTTGCTTCTCGTCCACTCCATAGGGGATTCGATGGAACCAACGATCCGTTCGGGAGACCTGCTCCTTGTCGATCGAAAACAATCTCGTATGAAGGGAGAAGGAATCTATCTAATCAATCTGGATGATGGCCTGATGGTCAAGCGGGTGGAATGGATGCTGGGGGGCTCGGTAGTAATCCGTGGCGATAATACTGTTGTTTCCAGAGAGCAGGTTTTGCCTTCAACCGATCTGGAAAAGCTCCATATCCTTGGTCGTGTGGTATGGGTAGGTAGCAAGATTTAAAAACCGCGTTTCGCCGACTTTATCGGCTTGCTTTGCAGAAATAGAATTTGATCGCGGACAGTTTCGTTACAAGAAATATCCAGGCACAACTTTCTCCCCTCCCGCACTATCACCCCATTGAGTGCTTCGATCTCCGTTTTTCTCCCTTCACGGATGTCCTGGAACATGGAAGATTCGTGTTCATAAGTACTGGGTAATAACTGTCCATAAAAATCCTGTAGATAATTTTTTGCATTTTGCCAGTGGCTGGAATACCCCATACCCAGCATGACCTGAAAGACTTCTTCGATGATCCGTTCCATGAGGGCACGACTATTTTCGCTTTCCCCTAAATGCCCGTAAGGGACCTGCAAAATAGCGCCCAGAGCATTGAGCGGGCAGTTATAAAGCATCTTTGCCCACAGGTCTTTTCCAATATCATCTGTGACAGAACTGGGAATACCCGCCTGATTTAAGGCTGTCGCCAATTCTTGCAGTCGGGACACATCCCCATCAAATAAACTCCCCAAATGAATAGGTTGAGCGTGAACGGTCACCTCCACAACATGGGATTCATGGCGGATGAACCCAGTTATAACTCGTGCGTTAAAAACCTGCTCTTCAGGAAAAAATCGGGTAAAAGTTTCGGCATTGCCCCAGCCATTTTGGCAAAGAACGATAGGACATTTTTGGTGCGCCAGAGTCGACCCTTCTTTCAATTGTTGCGCAGAGGCTTCCGTATCGAAGGACTTGGTACAGATCAGATAATAATCAAAGGTCTCCCTACCCGTTTCGGACAAGTTTGAAGAAACCGTAAAGTCCTGTGGGGAAAAAACAGCCGAACCAAAAATGCCCTGCCGTTGCAAGCCATTCCCCCTCAACTTGACAACAGTTTCTTCCTTTCCAATAAGATGGACACGATGGCCTCCCTGCAACAAAAAGCTGGCAATTCCCAGCCCAACAGCCCCTGCCCCAAAAACCAATACCTTCACAATCAACGACCCATAAAAAAAATTTTAATGAATATGTAACGTAGCACAGGCCGACTAAACTGCCAACTGGTCCGCTATCGACCATTGATAAATAAGATAAAGGGCGATAAAATAGTTCTGTATAAGATATCCCTCCAGAAATTTTTCAACGGATACGCGAAAGGAGGAACAGTTATGAATATGGAAAACCATCAAACTAAATTCAATCACGAAGACTGGCTCGAACAAATTTCCCAATTTATAGATACATCTCGTCAGTTTTGCAATGAACTTCTAAGAGGTTTAAAAACCCTCTCAAAAAAAAGCTTATTGGAAGCGTGGAAAGATATTCGTTCTGCTATATCCCGGCTCACTCCCCAGGACTTTATTGTCACCGGACTGTTAACTTTTACCGGAATGTTTGGCGTGATGATATTTATGGTCGGGTTTAGCCTTTTTGGCTATCAAGCCATACTGTGGTTGCAGGATGGAGTTTGGACTGAGTTCCCGCTTTTCGTAGTTTTTGATTTTCTGTTTGAGAATACGGTCCTCCAGGCATGGATGACTCACCCGGAGTCGTGGGTGGGCCTGCAAAAAATGTTCTCCTGGTTTTTGGAGTCTGTCCCGCTATCCATTGCGTTAATGGTCCCAGGGATTTCTATTGCTCTGTTAATGGCTGGTACCCTGGCAATGGCTCTGCTCTTTAGATTTTATCAGTTGAAAAACAGGCA
>JABIXH010000221.1 GCA_018664975.1 Nitrospina sp.
GAGGCCCAATTACAGAAAATCCCTTATATGGTTGTTTTAGGGGACAAAGAGGTAGAATCCCAAACTCTGGGTGTTCGTAAGCGGCGTTCCAAGGAAACCCGGACCCTCGATTTTGAGTCCTTTCTGGAAGAATTGAAGTCCGGCATAAATTCCCGGCTGATTGAAACTGAAAATTAATTTTATAAAGGTTAGATTTAAATTAATAAGAAACAGCGCATTAATAAAATGATTCGGGTGCGGGAAGTCTCTGTGATTGGTGATGACGGAGAAGCGATAGGCACTATTCCTACAGAGGAAGCCTTGAGCATGGCCGAGGAACAGAATATGGATCTGGTAGAAGTTTCTCCAAATTCTAATCCGCCCGTTTGCCGAATTATGGATTACGGCAAGCACAAGTATAAGGCCAGCAAAAAAGCGCACGAGGCCAAGAAGAAACAAAAAATCATTCATGTTAAGGAAGTAAAGTTTCGGCCCAACACCGACCAGCATGATTTCGATTTTAAATTGAGAAATGTGCTCCGGTTTCTGGAAAATGGTGACAAAGCCAAAGTTGTTATTTTCTTTAAAGGGCGTGAAATCGTTCATCGTGAATTTGGGATGAAAGTGCTGGAACGAGTTGCCGAGGCAACCGAAGAGATGGCAGTTATTGAGCAACAGGCTAAGCAGGAAGGGCGCACCTTAGTCATGATTTTGGCTCCTAAAAATTCTAAAACAAAAAAAGGGGGCGCGGCTAAATCTCAGCCGGTTGCAAAACCAGCGGAAATTTCCTCTGAAAAACCAAAAGAAGTACCGGCTACTGAAGTGTCGGCCACAGAAGTGCCGGCTAAAGAATAAAATAGAATACGGAGTAAACAATGCCAAAAATGAAATCCAATAGTGGAGCCGCAAAGCGGTTTCGCAGAACAGGTAGCGGGAAAATTCGTCGGAACAGTGCTTTTACCAGCCATATTCTGACAACTAAAACGACCAAAAGAAAAAGAAACTTGCGAAAAGCCAGTATTATGGCTCCTGGAGACGCCAAACGAATGAGGGCATTAATCCCTTAAAGTTTGAGGACAGCGCAGGTTACGAATTGATAAAGATTTAAAATTTCCTCCCGCAATGGTGGGTGGGCTAGAAGGAGAATTTCAAAATGCCAAGAGCAGTTAGCGGAGCAGTTGCACGAAAACGACGTAAAAAAATCTTAAAATTAGCCAAAGGCTACCGAAGTGTGCGAAGCACCTGTTTCCGCAAAGCCCGAGAGGCAGTGGAACATGGTTTGTGCTATGCCTATCGCGACCGTAAAAATCGCAAGCGAGAATTTCGACGGCTCTGGATTTCCAGAATAAATGCCGCAGTAAGAGCAGAAGGCATGAACTACAGTCAATTTATGTATGGACTGAAGAAAGCCGAGATCGAGCTCGACCGCAAAGTCCTCTCTGACATGGCGATTCATAATCAGGAATCCTTCAAAACCCTGACCGAGACCGCTCGCGCCCAATTGGGTTAACCGGCGAGCCGCCGGTGGCAAGTAACAATTCTTTTGCTGGCCTGCAAGCATTCTCTCGGCTCGACAGGCTCTTGTTATCTCCCTCCCACAGTAAGGGGGTGGAGAACCTCCGCGGGTTACTTGCTAGTAATTCCAAGCGTTTAAATTTTTTCGCATTAATTCAACGCGCCCATGATTGAAACCATTGATAAGCACCGGCAAGACTTCGACTCCCGCATCCACTCTATTTCTACACCGGAACCCCTCAAGCAACTTCGTATAGATTTCCTCGGGAAAAAGGGCTGTGTCCAGGCCCTTATGAAAGAGCTACGCCAGGCTACTCCAGATGAAAAACGGCAGTTGGGCAAACTCATTAATGATTTCAAACAGCATGTTGAGAATTTGCTTGGCGAAAGAGAAGATGATCTGGGTAAATCCACTAACAATCAAACTTCCCAAAGGGAATCTTTTGATACCACCTTACCGGGGAAAAAAGAAACCCCCGGAACTCTGCATCCCATCACCCAAGTGATGGAAGAAATCAAAACTATTTTTCTGGGATTGGGATTCCAGGTAGAGGAAGGTCCTGAAATTGAAACGGACTATTATAATTTCGAAGCCTTGAATATTCCCAAAGACCACCCCGCACGGGATATGCAAGATACTTTTTATGTGGATGGGGATGCTGTTTTGCGAACCCACACATCACCGGTACAGATACATGTGATGGAAAATCGGGAACCCCCTTTACGCATTATTGCTCCGGGAAAAGTCTACCGTTGCGATTCCGATGTGTCACATACTCCCATGTTCCACCAGATTGAAGGACTCATGGTCGATGAAAACGTTTCTTTCAGCCATCTCAAAGGCATTATGAGCATTTTTTTGCAAGAAGTGTTCGGCAAAGAAACTAAGGTCCGGTTCCGCCCCAGTTTCTTTCCCTTCACCTGCCCCAGCGCAGAGGTCGATATTCAATGCGTGATTTGTCGCGGAAAGGGGTGCCGAGTTTGCTCGCAAACTGGATGGGTAGAAATTCTTGGAGCAGGTATGGTCGACCCCGCTGTATTCAAATGCGTAGATTATGATCCAGAAAAATGGACCGGGTTCGCGTTTGGACTCGGCATCGAACGCATCTCCATGCTTAAATATGGCATCAATGACATCCGCTTATTTTTTGAAAACGATCTGCGCTTCCTCAAGCAATTTTAACCCGCTGGCGTGGGTGAAAAATTGGGTAAACCACAGGCTTTCCTGAAAACCAAAATAGTTAATGAATCTATTCACCCGACTCCTGAACCTCCTCATTGCTCTGGGTTGTTTCGCCATTGCTGGAATAGCTTTGGCTTATTTTTTCATTAACGAGAAGTTTGAGTGGATTCCCGAACCGATTCTTGAACTTGCCCGGGAAAAGGATCTGTTAGAAAAACCGGAAGCAAAGCGATGTGCCGATTGCCACAAAGATATATATGATGCGTGGAAAAAAAGCCGCCATTCCATTTCCTGGACCAGCAAGACTTATATTGAAGCCTCAGAAAATCGCACCAAAGAAAAATGCCTGGCTTGCCACATCCCCGAATCGGTCAAAGGAGAGAAACCCAGCCCCAGGCTTGACCGGCGCGATGAAGGTATCTATTGCGTGTCCTGCCATTTTGTGGATGGCAAGATGAATGGCCCGTACGACTTGGTCGCTCCTCCGCATCCTACTTACCGCAACCCCGAATACGTCCGGTCTGGTTTCTGCGGTTCTTGTCACCAGAAAACGTTTAAAGAATGGAAAGCTACCAAGGAGGAAGACACCTGTCAGGACTGCCACATGCCTCGAACTCAAGCCCGCCTGACTCAAAAATTTGGTCTGAACTTATTACATAAAAAAAAAGGGGTGGGTAATCACCGTTTCTTGCATGGGGAAATCAGTGAAAAAGATATTTTGATGGAGGCTTCCTTTCAAGATAATTATTTCAATATAAGCCTCTTGAATAAAACGGTCCCGCATGGTGTTCCCACCGCAGATAACGGCGACCCCAGACTTTATCTCTATTTTACCTTTTATAATTCGGAGGGGGAGGAAGTTGACCGGGCCAAAGAAATACTCGCTCCTCAACAGGATACGGCTCTTCCATTTAATAAAAAAGTTAATTTCCGTTACCGCCTCTTCGATCCAATAAACAGGGTCAGCGTTGTATTAAAATACCAACCGGCCTGGTCCAAAGAGAAAGAGCTGGTGTGGGAAAAGACTGTCCAGCCCTGAGTATAATTTCATTTGATAACCCAGAACGATTTCCATTAAACTTTGAGTATGATCCATTTTTTTTTCACCTAGGGAGGTATCCATGAGCTTCGCCCGCACTTTTTTAATTTATTTTACTATCGCCTTCATGATAGTTCTTCCTGTCCATGCCAAAGATGTGGTTTTAAAGGAGCCTCCGAAATCTCTGGACCAATTTTATCCGCCCCATAGCAAGCAACCTAAATGGACCCAGCAGATGCACAAATTGAGTAACCATTTTGGTGGAGTGTTTATCAATCTCAAAGAGAAGGATTTTGAAAACGTTGACAAACATGCCGACAAATTGGTGGAAGAGTATAAAAAGACTTCTGAAATGGTACCGGAGTGGGAGGAATATTTCGATCTCAAAGCCGCTGAGGCTTTTGCCGCGGCCGCCAAAACTCATGACATGAAGAAGGCCGGTAAAGCTTCCGGAGATCTCGGCAAAACTTGCGGAAAATGTCACGCTGAGCACCAAATCTCTGTATGGACCAAATATCACTGGCCCAGTTTTCATAAAATCAAAGTCACCGATCCCTCCAGTGAAAAAGAGGTCGAGTTTGATAAGTTTATGAAGCAGATATCCGGATCTTTCAAATCGATGCGGGTTAATTTTGGCGAAGGCCAGTATGATAGGGCCGCTAAGGCTTTGAAGGCTTTCAAGTCTGAATACATGGAACTAAAATCTACCTGCTCCAAATGCCACACCAACGATGATGTAAAACGATTCTATGTCGGAGGCGATGCAGAAACAGCCTTCCAGGGTCTGGCAAAAGAACTGAATGCCGAAAAACCAGATCCAGGTAATTTTTGGAAAAATGTGGGATTGGTAGGAAAAACCGGATGCAAGAATTGTCATCTGACCCACCGAACTTATTCAAAGATCAAGGAGATCTGGGAGGAAAAATAAAAACGCCAAGACAATGAGCAAAAAGTTTAAAAATAATTTGATAGGCATTGTTATTTTTGTAGGCGGGCTTATTGCCATAAATTTATGGCGAGGCCCGCCAGATATGAGCTTGCGAAATCAATCTCTCAAGGAGATGGTGCATAGTAGTCTTAAAAGGTTCCACTACGCTTGCCAGCATCTCTGGGAAGATCAAGGTTCAGGCGAAAACTGCACCAAAGAATCTGTTCCCAAAATTCTGGTTGAAACTTTCGATCTTCCCGGAATCAATATCAGTGGAGATGGCAATCAGGAAGACTGGCAAGCCACCGCTCGACACGATACCCTCATGGACCAGATTTTTATTATTGATGCGTCAGGAGTCATAAACAGGCTGGACTCCCCACCCAAGTAAACCTGATATCCATTTATTCCTTGCCCAATTTGGGCTTTTAAAATCCATTTAATAAAAGTTTAAAAATCCAAACCTAATCATCTATGTTGAATGGGGATCTATTGTTTGGCATGAGGATTGCTATTTTAAGGTGATGATAATAAAATTTTTTTAGCAATGAGCGGTTTCTCAAGAGAATTTTTATGCTGAAAACAAAATTTAAAAGACAAACTATTAATTTTAATGGAGTTATTTTAGTTTTCTCTGTTTCGAACTCCTTGGCTGGAAAGGCTTTGTTAATGTGGGAGATTCTATCATGACTTACGGAGTGTTAACTATTTTGCTCGGACTGGTCATTTTTTTAGTCACCAGACTCACCCCAAAGAATCTTGAGGGCTCGATTCAAGGAGAAAAAGTTGATCTGGACTCTAAGAATAAATCTGCACAACAACAAGATAAGTTGGATACTCCAGAAAAACTAGCCCAATGGGTTTTAAGTATGGAAAAAGCGAAAACTGATTTGAAAGAGAGGTTGTGCTCACCTCCAGTTTCTTCAGGCTCAAAAATTTTATTTGGCCGTGACTCAATTCTTATCAAGTTGTTCAATGCCATTAATAAAGGGAAATTACTTATTGAGTTGTACGGCAGACAGGGCGTGGGAAAAACATCTTTAGCCCTTGAAGTGGAAAGGAAGTACAAATACAATTTCCAAAATATAAAATTGTATCTGGATTTAGGAGGGGAGGGGGAGGACGGACTTTCAACCAAAGACGCAATGATACAAGTCGTTCTCGCACTTCGACCAACGGTTCGCATTCCTGAAAACCCTACCCAGCTTAAAAAGTTGTACCGAAGCATGATGGCCAAACGTCAGGGTGTTCTTGTTCTCGATAATGTAGCTTCGGTCAATCAGGTTAAAGAGCTAAAACCAACTGGAACCTGCTCCTGGCTGTTAATCGTGACGACTGAAAAAAAACTAGGATTAGAGAATGCCCTTTCCTTCGAGGTGGAACCTCTGGATGTCCAGTCAGCCCAAGAGTATTTAGTGGATTGTTCGCTCAGATTGAAACCTCGGGCCCGGGAAATTGCTAAACTATGTCGTGGTCTTCCTTTAGCTCTTGAGCTGTGCGGTTACTTCTTGTCCTCAAAAATGAAGGTACATCTCGAAGATTTTGTAGACTTGTTTCGCAAGCACCGGAATAATTCATTGTTGGAAAGATCAGACGAGTATGAAGAATCTCTTCTGGCGGCGTTCAAAGCCATTTATTTTTCCTTGAATGATAAAGAGCAAACAATTTTTAATCAGTTAGCTGTCTTTCCAGGTTCATTTGACTTAATGGCTTCTTCCCAGGTATGTGAAGAAAATGGAAATGGTTTAAAATCTTTTGCGAATTATGGACTGGTCAAAACAAACCCAGTCACAAAACGTTACTTTTTGCACACCTGGATAAAGAATCAGCTCAAAAATTATCTGCCGGCAACAATAGCCAGAGAAGCTAAGCTGAGGCATGCGGCTTATTATCTTTCTGCCCTCGATACAGCCCAGAAAAAAATATTAAAAGGAGGCGATACTGCCCGTGAAGGGTTTCAATTATTTCATCGTGAGTGGAATAACATAAAAGTGGGCCTCAACCAGGTGCGCAAAAACAGTGTTGAAGGAAAAAAAGCGGCGGATCTTTTTAACTCCTATATGATTGCGGGAGCTGAATTACTTCCGTTACATTATTTTCCCAAAGACTGTAGAAATTATTTGGAAGCAGGGCTAAAAGTATCACAGAGACTAAATAAAAAGGATTTTGAAGCCTTGCACCTTTTAAACCTCGGTTCGTTTTACATTTCCCAAAATAAACTTGATGTTGCAGAAGAATGTTTAAAACAAGCCGATCAACTAGCCACCCCCGTAGAAAACCCGCAAACCCGAGGAAAAATTTATAATGAAATGGCCCGGCTGTACCTGGCCAAAAATAAAGCCGAGGAAAGCATTAATGTACTATTAAAAAAAAGGAAGCTGTGTCAGGAGCATAAAGTTGCGGTAGATGAAGAAATAAGCGCATTGAGATGGGGCCTCGCCTATGAGCAGAAGGGTGAATTTAATAAAGCCATCCTTATGTTAAATGAAGGAAAAAAAATGGCAAAAGAGGCTGGAAACAGTTCCTGCATGGGAACTCTTCTCCGGCACCTAGGGTTCTGTCTGGGTGAAATTAAAGATATCACCCATGCAGAAGATTATTTTGAGGCCAGCCTTTTATTGGCCCGAGGCTTGGGAAAAAGGAAAGAGGAACTGGATACTCTTCTGAGGTTGGGAGAAATATATGCGAAGTCGAATGATTTGGAACAAGCCTTGAACTTGCTTAAAGAAGGATTGGAGTTGGCGGAGGGATATCATGACAAAAAGCATGAGGGACTGTTTTTAATAAAGATCGGCGACACTTATTCCCTCATGCAGGAAAAGCAAAATGCTATGGAAAGTTATATGAAAGCCATTGGCCCACTTAAAAAAGCTAAGGAAATGGTTCTGGTCGATGAAATTAACCGAAAATTGAATCATTCCTTTGAACTGACTGAGGAGAGTGAGACTTCTCATGAGTCTCATAAGGTTATTCGCCCCATCCAAAAGCCCAACCGAGGCAGAGGGCTTCACCTGGTGCAATCCAAAACCAATGAGTTTATTCAACGCGGGGATAACAATATGACTTCCTACTACATTGGAAGTATTGAGAAAATATTTAAAACCTACCACCTGGATATCAATGAAACCACAACCCGCGAAAGTCTGTTGGGATTATTGGGCACACTTCGCGAGAATAATCATCACTCCTGCGCAACCATATTAAAAAACAAATTAAGCCTCTAACCAATATTGTTCAAATGAGTGCGTATCAGTTTTTCCCGGCTTGATCAATATGGCTAGTCTTCTTCTGTCGGAGAGGGTTTAATCAATTTTTGATCGAAATAGTTGATAGACATCCCTGCATCAAGAACCAGGCCTTGGGCATTGATTCCGCTTGCGCGTTCACTCAATAAAAATACTGCGGCATTCGCCGCTTCCTGAGTAGTCAGGCCTTTTTTTCTTAAGGTCGCCTTTTCGGCATGAAGGTAGGAGTCGATATAGCCGGGTATGCCCGCAGATGCCGATGTCTTAAGCAGGCCAGGATTGATGGAGTTAAACCGAACCTGTGAAAATGCGCTGAACGATTTAGCCAGGAAACAGAGGGTAGAATCGAGTGCCGCCTTCGCCGGAGCCATGTAACCATAATTTTCCGCTGCCATCCTTGTGGTGGAGATCGATACGGTAATAATGGAAGCCCGTTGATCCAACAATTCTTTAAAAGCGTTAGCAAGGTTGATCAGGGAATAACAACTGATATCCAAGGACTGGAGAAAATCTTTTTTTGGCGTTTCATGAAAGGGTTTCCAGCCCTGAGAATAATTAGCAAAAGCTATGGAATGAACAAAGCCATGCAAAACTTCACAGTGTTGAGAAACCTCTGTCTTTAACCGTTCAACTTCCTCTTCTTTTTCCACATCGCAAACGAAAATCGTTTTACCAGCCAGTAGCTTTTCCAACGACTTTTTGCGGTCTTCGGAGCGAACGCTGTAAATGACTTTTGCGCCTTCTTCTTCCAGTGTTTTCGCGATATGCCAGGCAATACTTTTTTTGTTTGCCACTCCGGTCACGAGAATATTTTTATTTTCAAGGCCCAAAAAACTCATTTTCCTGTTCGCCGCTCCGATCGTAAGGGGTCTTTTTATTTCCCCGATCCATATAGATTATTTTGTTTCCTCCACCAGCATGGCAGTAAACTCAAGAGTCACGGCAGTTTTACCGTTGACGCTGGCCTTTCCTGTCATATAAGCGGCGGTACTAACCAGATCTTTAAGGGTTACCTCAATCTGCATCGTGTCCCCCGGGTGGACAGCGTGCTTGAGTTTGATGTTATTGACTCGTGTGAGAACTGGAATTCGGCCTTCGTTGGCAATACGTTTCCCCATCATGATTGCACCAGCCTGAAAAATGGACTCAAAGATCAATACTCCCGGCATTATTGGATTGCCGGGATAATGGCCTGCAAAGAAAGGTTCTTTTGGGTCGACCTTTTTTTCTGTTTTTATTGTATTTTCACTTTCCTCAAGCACCTGGTCGACAAACAAAAAGGGTGGACGATGGGGAATGTATTGAAGAAAATCCATTTTAAAGTCCCCCAGTTACCTCTAACACCGAACCGGTGATATAAGAAGATTCTTTTGAGGCCAGAAACAGCACCGGATAGGTTACATCTTGTGCCGTTCCAAATCGTTTGAGGGGAACCTGTTTCTTATAAGCATCCCTTTGTTCATCAGGTAAATCAGCAATGAAATCGGTATCGATAAAACCGGGAGAAACGCAATTGACCGTAATTTTTCTGCTGGCAACTTCTTTGGAAAGGGATTTTACAAGTGCAACTTGCCCCGCTTTTGATGCGGCATAATTAGCCTGACCTGCAAAACCAATCTTACCAATGGGAGAGGTCAGGGCTATGATGCGGCCGTATTTTTGCCTCATCATATATTGCACCGCTAACTTACATAAATTGAAAGTTCCGGTTAGATTTGTGCTTATCACATTGTTCCAGTCTTCGGCTTTCATCATACCCACGATAGAGTCTACGCGAATTCCTGAACTGATAACAACGACTTGAAAATTTCCGTGTTGGGTTTCGACCTCTTTATAAAATTTTTCTACTTCTTCGTAACATGAGACATCAAATTTATGGATATCAAGACATTCAGCGTGTGCTGAGTTAGCTTCCTCAAACTTTTTAGCCTCATCGTCATTACTCCGGTATGCGGCAATGACTTTCGCGCCAGCTCTAAGGAATGCCTCAGAGATGGCCCGACCTATGCCACGCGTACCGCCTGTAATCAGGACGGTCTGTCCTTTAAAGTCAAATTCCATTTCGCTATGTTAAATGAATTTTAAGTGAGAAGAAAGGGGAAGGGTTTAAAAAGCTGTCAAATTGGCTCAAGCCGATGCGGTCACCAGGCTTGGGCTCAATTGTCGCAGGAATTTGTCGGTTTCGTTAGCGACAATGACCCCATAGTTTGCCGCTCCTAACCAGCCCGACATGATAATTCCCACCGAACCCGCATGAAACAATCCGTTAATTTGCTTGGGCAGGTCCCGGCTTACTTTTAGTCCTTCAAACTTGGTTCCAAACGAAGTGCCAGAAGGGTGCAGGGTGTAGCGCTTGAAAGTTTTGGGTGTTGACGCTTCCACATGGTCCACTTTCTTGCGAATATCCGGAACATATTTTTCCAGCGCATCAAGAGTGTTTTGCTCCAAAACATGTTTGTCTTGCCGATATTGAGATTCGCTCAGGTTGGCCCAGTCCTGATACCTTGCATTGGTTGATGAAACAATGGAGTAACGATTTGTTCCTGGGCGAATTTCTGGATAATAGAAAGAGAATGTACGGCTGGTGATGTCTTTGCTCAAAATTTTGTCTGTACAGTATTCGTCCGCATCAGACGAAAACAGCAGGTCACCAACATGGGGTACCGTTTCCCCTTTTTTGATTCCCATATAAACCTGACAACTGGAATTATTGAGCCGGACTTTTTTGACCTCCTCGATAAATTCGGGATCAAAATGTTCCTCTCCGGTCAGCTGTTCGATGGTTGTCAACAAATTTGAATTGGAAAGAACGGATCGGCATTGAATGTCCTGTCCGTTGATGCGTACTCCTTGGACTGTTTTATCATCGACATAAATTTTTTCGACCATACAGTGAGTGCGAATATCCACACCATTTCGCAATAGCTCCTGCTTCATTTCCTTGATCAGGTGGTCCGTACCGCCCTGATAGGTAAAAACTCCTTTGTCCATGAAATTGGAAAAAACAATGCCGTAAGTCAGCGCCGGATCATCCAGAGTGGAACCATTGGCATAGGTGATGGGTTCCATGAGAAAACGCCAGACGTCAGTACGACCTGGAAAGTATTTTTCAAAAAGTTCACGGGTGGTCATAACGAGGTCATCGTAAAAATTCATACCTCGGGCCGTTGCAAAAAACTCATCAATCACTTCTTTCATGATGCCAAAACGTTCGCGCAGAATATGCGTAAAATCTATTTTGTCGAAGGAAGTGTTGACGGAAAACTGAGGATTGTCGAATCGCACATTTTTTAACTGGACGACTCTTTGTGAAATGTCCTGGGTCCAATATTTTCTCAGGGTTTTAATCATTCCGCAGGGAAACCCGTGGAGGGAAATATCCATGATGTGTCCACCCTTGCGCTTAAACCAGGTAGCCATACCGCCCATATTGTAATGATGCTCGGCCAGCAAAACCTTATGTCCCATTTTCGCCAGCAAGTTGGCAGAGGTCATACCAGCCAGACCGCTTCCAATTACCACGGTGTCGTATGCCGACAAGACACCTTTTAACCAATCTCTTGATGGTTTGCTTGGGGATTTATTCATTGGATTTTAAGTGATTGCTTAAGTGCCTGTTATTTTAATAAATGGAGGTTAGCCATTGATATGCCACTTAACGTGGCTCCAATAATACCTAAAAAACCCTGATCTGTCCCACAAATAAACAGGTTATTAACAGGGGTTTTTCCATTTTTAATTTTCTTTGGTGACCCATAAACAGCTCCATTAATATGGCCTGTATATTTTTTGATGGTCTTAGGCGTAAACGAGTCTAAAAATACCACATTCTCGCTAAAATCGGGGAAAAATGTAAATAATGCCTCTAGAGCCCGTGCTCTCCACTCCTTTTTGGCGGATATATAATCTTTTCTGGGCAGGCGGTCCCATTTCCCGAAACTGGCGAGGTTGGTCAGCCTAATCAACCCATCTTCAAGAGGTTCCGGGCATTTAAAATTATTACTGCAACACAATACTCCGCTGGAAATATCGATCAAATCGCCTGGAACCTTGTAATCAAATCGGGGTTGAGTGGAAAAAAACACAATACTCTTATCGTAACCCAAGTCCCTTGGTTCTCGGTCCACCACGAACAGGGATTCCATAAACGACACCTGACCCGTTTCGCACACACCCACTTCTGCAACTTCCGGATTACACCGGTTCAGTGTTTCTACATAACCCATGGAAGAAAGTACTGTTTCGGTTTCTAATTCATCCTCATTTTCAAGAGTCACAGAATAAACGGTTCCCTGTTTAGCGTTGATCGTATTTATTCCGTTCCCCATCTTCAACTCACCCCCCAGATCCTTGAATTTTTCTGCCATGAGATTGAGGATATAGTGCATGCCCCCTTGTGGCTTGGAAAATCCTTCTACAAAAATGCTCTTGAACATGATGACAAACTGGTAAAAATCCATATCCCCTTCACGCGCATTGCCATAATACATCAGTGGACAAAACAGCATGTCAATCAATACCGGGTCGTTGATGAAGGATTCCAAAACAGGTCGGGATAAAAGAGGAACGCTATCGTCAAGGTTCAACTCGTCAAAAGAAAGAATCTTTTCCACCAGCTTGTTGAATCCGTCGATTTGATTGGGGAACTGTTCCGCTACCTCTTGCCGCAAAAACTCAAAATCATTGGTAAATCGAAGAGCCTTCTCGGGAAAGCGTATCTCCGACATCTCCTGCTGGCAGAGGCGGAAGTCGTCATGGCTGAAACGCAATTGCTTTAGAAGCTTGCCCAACGGGGAGGAGCGGACACCTTTAGCGGTGAAATTGGTCATTGCGTGGAGACCGACATCGAACGTACGGTTTTTTCTTACATAAAAAGAGTTCAGTCCACCAAGCTCAACGTGCTTCTCAACAATACAGACCTTTTTATCAAACATGGCCAGACGGATGCCTGCGGCCAGTCCCGATAAACCCGCACCTATAACGATCGTGTCGTAACGCATAGCCTGATTATACTACTGGGCGTAGGGCCAATGAGCCACAACTTTTTCCAGCGAGCAAAATTGGACTCGGCTTAATTGAATTTAATCGGATTTGTAAAAGATTGGGAATCAATAAAGGGGGGGGGTAAAAACTAGCTGGCCAAAGGCCGGTCTTTTAATAAGGGGGTGAGATAAGATACACAACCAGCCATGGTTGCCAGATGCTCATAATCTTTTTCGGGCACTTCAATATTGAAACGTTTCCTTAGCTCCATAACGATATCAAGAAAATCCATGGAATCCAGATCAATCTGGTCCCTCAATTTAGTGTTGTCGTCAATGGAACTGATATCCTCATCCGGTGCAATATCGGCCAGGATATTAAGAATAATCTGCCTTACTTCCTCAATCGTCATTACTGTACTCTCCCAATTCTCCGTTAACCTTGATTTTAATGGAAGATAGAGCCGATTTCAACAATAATTTCCCCTATTTAGGGACTAGAATGGAGTAATTTAATGTCACCCTGAGGCTTGTGACATCCTCTTCCAAAAATTTCATGTCCCGGTGGGGTACTCGAAGGATCACCTTTTGCCTGCCTACCCTTCGACAGGCTCAGGGTGACGGGTCATGCTCCGGGCTACGGGTCGCCCGCCAATTTTTTTAATTTGGCGATACGGTTTTTTATAAGCTGAACTTTGCGCAAATAGCCTGCCTTCTCATAAACCTCCAATACCCTATTAAAATAGCCGATAGCTTTGTCATACTCCCCCTTGTTTTCCAATACTCCAGCCAGGTTATTCAAATTGGTAGCCACATTGGAGGATTCAGGCCCAAATGTATTTATATTGGACTCTATCGCCTTCTCGTAATAGAAAATAGCCAAATCGTGTTCACCCCGGTGCCCCCAGGCCAAGCCCAGGTTGTTCCAATTGGTAGCCACATTGGGGTGGTTAAGTCCAAAGTTTTTTAAATTGGATGCCAAAGCTTGCTCGAAACAATCAATGGCTTTTTCGTAGTTGCCTTTATGATCCCAAGCCAAACCCAGGTTATTCCAGTTGTTAATCACATCGGGATGATCAGGGCCGAGTATTTTCATGAATGATGATGCCTTTTCCAAATAATCAATGGCTTTGTCATCGTCACCTTTCTTTCTCCATGCCTCGCCGAGATTACCCAAGCTTGTTGCCACATAAGTATGCTGGGGACCAAATTTTATTAAATAAGCATCTAATGCCTTCTCAAAATAAATAATGGCTGTAGAGTAGTCGCCTAAAAAATGAGCCAGAAAACCCGCTTGATTCAGATATAGGCCATTACTGGGAGCAAGCTCTGCCGCCATGGTGAAATATTTTTGAGCCGTATGATAATCAACGCGATCCTGAGCCAGTTTACCCAAAGCAAAGGCTACCTCTGCCCAAGGATCATCCCGGATTTTTCTTTTTTCCAGGAATTGAGAGAGTAGCCCTTCAACCCGAGAATCATCTCCCCCTTCAAGGTCAAACCTTGCTAAATTCCGTTGATCTTGCGAAATGGAATTCTTTAGTCTTTCGCTCTCAAGCGCATATTCAGCTTGTTTTAAAACTTTTTCCCTGTTCGCCAGGGCTTTATCCGTATCTGCCAGCTTGGCTTTCACCCCTGCCAACTCTCGATTCAAGAAGTTGATTCGCTCAATGATCTCTGGGTCTTCTTCGCCTCCCGAGTCTAAAGATTCCTTAATAAACTCGCTAAGTTTATAGATTTGCTCTTCAATAATGTGTTCATAGCTTTTAAATTCTCTTTTAATATTTTCTTCCCCAAATCGGGCCTTATTGCTACCCTCTATGAACGGTTCAGAAAAAACTTCTCCAGAAACACCAACGGTAATAAAAACAATCAAAATTATTGAATGAAGTTTCATAGTATTTTCTCTTCCTGATGGAGTAACTCTACTCCTGAGGAAATTTTATTGCCCGGCTCTTTTCTCACAGTACCCGTTCCACCCATCTGGGTCTCCTGATAAACGGGGGTAAGAGTTTCTGTAACGTAGCAGAAAAATTTCTCTAGTCCGAACAAAATATTCCATTCCCCGTCATTCTGAGAATCTCAAGGGTAGACGGGTGAGAATACATGGATGGTGCATCCTTCGAGAGCCTCAGGATGACAAACTAACCCCCCTAGCCCCCCTTGTCAGGGGGAAATTTTTTATCTCTGTGCATCTGTGTTTATCTGCGGTTAGTAGCGTTTTACTATTAAGACAGAGTTGATGCCAAACATGCCGAAGGAGTTGTTCATGATGTAATCGACGGAGGCGAGTTTTTCCGGTTTATTGGCGACCAGATTATTCAGGGCGCATTCCGGGTCGAGGTCGTCCAGGTTGATGGTGGGATGAACCATGAGGTCATCGAATGCTGGCAGGTTGCCGGAAAGTTCCAGAGTGCCTGCCGCGCCCATGGTATGGCCGATAAAACTTTTTGTATTATTGATCCGTGTTTTGCTGTCGTTACCAAAAACTTCACGGATAGCTTTGGTTTCCTGAATGTCTCCCATTTGCGTTGCGGTGGCATGGGCGTTCAGAATATCGATATCGCCGGGCTTGAGTCCTGCTCGGTCCAGAGCCAGTCGTATGCACTGAGCCTGCCTGCCGGGATCGGGCAGGATGAAATCCACTGCATCGGAATTCATGGCATAGCCAACAATCTCGCCATAAATTTTTGCGCCCCGTTTTTGCGCATCCGAAATCCGTTCCAAAGTGTAGACAGCTCCTCCCTCTGAGCAAACGATGCCGTTGCGGTTTTTATCAAACGGGCGACTGGCTTTCATCGGGTCTTCATGCTCTGCCAAAGCCCCTTCACTTTTGAAACTGGCAAAAATACCGAAGGTATGGATACTCTCAGACACCCCGCCCGCCAAAGCAAGATCGACCT
This sequence comes from Nitrospina sp., assembly GCA_018664975.1. Taxonomy (GTDB): domain Bacteria; phylum Nitrospinota; class Nitrospinia; order Nitrospinales; family VA-1; genus LS-NOB. Next base: position 15,775 of record JABIXH010000221.1, read on the forward strand.
CACCCAGTCTTAACATCTGCAAGCCTTGGATAACCCCCATATTCCCTGCCGCGCAGGCCGCGCCAATGGTGTAATGCGGGCCTGTGATTTTCATGTTCAAAGTCACTTCACCTGCCGGATTGTTGGAAACCGTACGCGGATTATGATGATGCGACCAGAACTTGGTATCGTAGCCATATTGGCTGATGTTGTAGACCTCATTCTCAGTTTCGACATTGCCATGCTCGGTCACTCCCAGATAGACTCCTACTCTGGAGCGGTCAATCGCCTCCAGATCAATTCCGGCATCGGCGATGGCTTCTTGCGAACAATAAATTGCGACAGACCCAACCCGGGTACCACGACGGCGTTCTTTTTTCTTTTGGTATTTCAGTTCATCAAAATCACAGACTCCGGCATGCACCGTCCCCATATAGCGGGTCTCAAAGTTTTGTACTCCTGAAACTCCGTTTAACAGGTTTTGACGAAACTCTTGCAGGCTATTGCCGTTGGGAGCCGTCAACCCGATTCCTGTGATTACAATGCGTTCGTTAAGATCCGTCATTTTTTATCAGCAAGGCGACCGCATAAGCGGAGATGCCTTCTTCCCGCCCGGCAAAACCGAGCTTTTCTGTTGTGGTGGCTTTAATATTTATTCGATCTGTTTCGACCTCAAGTGCCGAGGCAATATTCTTTTTCATTTCTGGAAGAAAAGGAGCCAGCTTGGGTTTTTGGGCAACGATCACCGAGTCGGCATTAGCAAGAACAAAATCTTTTTCCCGGCACATGCGCATGACTTCTTTGAGTAATAGCAGGCTCGAGACGCCTTTCCACTTCATATCAGTATCTGGAAAGTGGGCCCCAATATCTCCGGCCCCCAACGCACCTAACAAGGCATCGCACAGAGCATGCGCCAAAGCATCGGCATCGGAGTGCCCGTCCAATCCCATCGAATGCGGAATATCGACCCCGCCGAGGATGAGTTTTCTCCCCTCAACCAGCCGATGCACATCATAACCATTGCCAATACGAATATCAGGTAAATTCATTTATTAACCAGCGTACCGCTGGACTCAATGAGCAATAACTTTTACAGGCGAGCAAACTTTTCTCTCGGCTAGATGAGCCATTGCCATATTCCCACCGGGCGAGGCCCGGTTAGTGGGTGACAGTAATAAGTTTTGTGGTTTCTTCACGAGCCCAAAGGTCGGCATCCAGAACATCTTGTATTTCCTGTAGAGGAACCGGACGATGGTTGTGCATAACCATGCGAATGATTTCTGCGATATCTTTATAGGGGATCAGTTCATCGAGAAACGCCTGCACCGCAACTTCATTGGCGGCGTTGAGTACCGTTGGCAAGGTCTGCCCCATATCCATGGCATCCATAGCCAGTTGCAGGCAGGGAAATCTTTCAACATCAGGTGCCTCAAAGGTCAAGTTACCCATTGTGGCCAGATCCAAAGAAGGCAGTTCACTTTCAAACCGGTCCGGATAAGTCAGCGCGTAAGCGATAGGTACCCGCATATCAGGAATCCCCAACTGCGCGATGATGGAGGTATCGACAAACTCGATCATGGAATGAATGATACTCTGCGCATGAACGATGACTTCGACCCGAGTGTCTACACCGAATAACCATTTGGCTTCTATATATTCAAGGCCTTTATTCATCATGGTGGAAGAGTCGATGGTAATTTTAGCTCCCATATCCCAGTTGGGGTGATTGAGCGCGTCTTTGACGGTCACATTCTCCATCTGCTTGAGCGTGAAGGTTCTGAAAGGTCCGCCAGACGCGGTCAAAATTATTTTTTTGATGCGCTCGGGTTTTTCTCCGTTCAATGCCTGGAAAATTGCGCTGTGTTCGCTGTCAATAGGAATGATTTGGGCATTGTTACGTTCTGCTTCTTTTAGAACCAACTCACCCGCTATGACGAGTGTTTCTTTATTTGCCAGAGCCAGGTTTTTGCCGGCTCTCAGGGCACCCAGGGCTGGGAGCAACCCGGCACTCCCCACCACACCAGAAACAACCAGGTCGGCTTCCGGCATTGTCGCAACAGAAACTCCACCTTCAGGACCGGAAAGGATTTCCACATCCAAATCGCCAACCCGTTCTTTCAATGCATCCAATTTAGTGGAATCAAACAGGGCTACTAATGCAGGCTTAAATTTTCGAATTTGCTGAGCAAACAGCTCTACGTTGCTTCCCGCAGATAAGGCACAAACCTGAAACTTATCAGGATTACGTTCCACAACATCCAGAGTGTTGACACCGATTGAACCTGTGGAACCCAGAAGGGAAATTTTTTTCATGAAGTGCCCTGACAAGTAAATGAGGATTTAAGAGAGGATGCGAATCGCTAAAATGCAAATGTGATATCTCATCATTTGCTTTTCCCCTTTAAGACCAGGAAGCAATGCCACATAAATCCGGGTAATAGCTAATTTACCGAGGCTCTCTTAATTAGGTCCC
>JABIXH010000177.1 GCA_018664975.1 Nitrospina sp.
ATATTCAATGGCAGGGTGAAGGTCTTGAGGAAAAGGGAGTAGATAGAAAATCTGGTCAGGTTTTAATCGATGTGGATCCAAAATTTTTGCGCCCTGCAGAAGTGGATGTGCTCACTGGTGATGCCAGTAAAGCTCGGGAAAAACTAGGGTGGGAACCTCGGATATCTTGTGATGAACTGGTTCGCATCATGGTAAAAAATGATCTTATTTACAAAGGCCTGGATCCCACCGAATTCATGAATCCCTCAGATGCTTAGGTCTGACTTCCAAAGTCATATATTTTCTTGCGATATTTTTATTGTGCAAAGGTTAGTTTGTCGATTTTATCGCCTTCTTTGAATATCTTCTTAAATCTGCCTCCACCATATCAGCGATCAAGCTGTCTATATCATATTTATGGTTCCAGCCAAGTTCTGTTTTTATTTTAGTAGAATCACCAACCAGTAAATTTACTTCTGCTGATCTCAGGTAAGCTTTGTCGGTGGTCACGATTAGTTTATTATTCCTCTTGTCAAAACATTCATCGCCTTTCCAATATCCTGGTATTGATAGGTAGGTTAACGTTTTGTCTACAAATTGTTTGACCGTATTAGTTTTTCCCGTTGCTAAAACGTATTCTTGCGGTTGATCTGAATTTAAAATTAACTGCATACCTTCAACAAAATCCTCCGCATGGCCCCAATCTCTTTGGGCTTCTAAATTACCCAATACAATGGGTTTGCCTTCTCTTAACCACAGGGCTATGCCTTTCGTTATCTTTCTCGTTACATAGATTTCTCCTCTCATTGGTGATTCGTGATTGAAAAGAATCCCACAACACGCAAACATATTATATGCCTCCCTATAATTAATAGTTATATGGTGAGCATATAATTTTGCAACAGCATAAGGGGAGCGTGGAAAAAACTTTGTCTGCTCAGACTGGGGTGCTTCCTGAGCTTTACCGTATAGATCGCTGGTAGAGGCCTGATAGAATTTAATACTTTGATTAACTTGACGAATACTTTCTAATAGCTTTAAAACACCAAGACCATCTACCAACGTTGCCAGTTCAGGTTGCTCAAATGATAAGGTGCCAATAAATTGAGCTGCGAGATTATAAACTTCATCCGGTTCTGTGTTCTCTATAGCTCTGCTTATACTTTTCTGATCCATTAGATCTAATTTTACAAATTCAATGTCTTCTGTAATGCCCATTTCATCAAGGCGCCAATGTTTTTGGGATGTACTTCCTCGGTGGCCACCAAAAACTTTATAACCTTTTCCTAATAATGATTTCGCCAGGTAAGACCCATCTTGACCGGTTATTCCTGTAATCAATGCTCTTTTACTCATACTGCTACCTACTCCTATATTTGATCGTGTACCGACTTTATTGTTTCGTGAACTAAGTCGATATTTTCTTTCAAATCTCTAATGTCATTCCCAATAAAAAATCCGTTTTCATGTATGTAATCTGCGTTATCGTAATCATTCTGACTTAAAATATTTAGATACTTGATTACAGGATTTTTCATAAAGTTGCCCGCAACTATGGGTCTAGATTCTACACCTTGTGACTCTAAGCTTTGTATGACAATATCTCTATGCCCTGCCAATCTATCTTCTAAAAGAATTGAGAAACCAAACCAGCTAGAATTGCCAATTTCTTTCTGTGTGGTTACGGGAAGGTTTGAAAACATTTCTTTAAAGTATTTGGCATTCTCAACTCTCTTTTCTCTCATTCCGGGCCATTTTTCAAGTTGTACACTACCAATAGCACCGCTCATCTCTAAGGGTCTTACACTATAGCCCGGAGCTATAAATGTAAAACTGTCTTTAAATTTGTTCCCACTCTTTTTGTAAATTTTATTATCATCGGGCAAATCTCTGCACCAGCCGTGGGCCCTCATTGATCTGATAAAGTCAGCATCGTCATTGCTTTTGCAGGCAATCATGCCGCCTTCCATCGTTTGTATATGGTGCGAAAAGAAAAATGAAAAACTACCAAACTGACCGACTGTGCCAGCGTTTTCCTGTGTGTCGGTTATGGAGCCTAAGCTTTCGCAATTATCCTCAATCAACATTAGCCCATTTCTTTCTGCGATTTCTTTTAGCTCTTTATATTTACATGAGTTGCCTAAAAGATTTACGGCAAATATAGCGCATGTCATTGCATTAATTGCGGATTCTATTTTATTTGGATCAATATTTAATGTGTGCTTATCAATATCAACAAAGTTTAATGTGAAGTCATATTGATGCAATGGGAAATAAGTTGTGGACCAGGAAACAGCAGGCACAATAATATTGCCGCGTAACTTATATTTTTCGGCCAGAGTGGCAAGTATTAATAGGTTTGCTGAAGACCCGCTATTAACCATAACAGCATTTTCACAATTGAAGTGGCTGGCAAATTGTTCCTCGAATTGCTTAACATAAGGGCCCATGGTGTACCGACCACTCTTAATGACTTTTTGGATTGCCTCAACTTCCCTGTCATCCCAAGTATCACAGGCTAATGGATATTTCATGGTCTCTCCATAATAGGTGCTAAATACTTTGCTCAAACCGCACTATAACAAAAATTTCTTTTGATGATTTATAATTTACTGGCTTTTCGAGCGAAATCAATTTATGGTTTTGCACGATGGATTCTAATATTTTTGAGTTACTGATTCCCAAAATGTGACTGAGGTCTATCCTTATTGCAATTATCCACGAATGTTTCGTGTCCTATGCAGGTTCCGGGCAAATACTTGAACCTACACTTGCTGTTTATCCTGATGCAGACTTATTCTGTTTCATTGGCTTCCTAGATATTTAAGGTCGTTGATTTTTGAACAACTCAATCTATTTAAATATAATTTGGTATTCGCTTACAGTCATACAATGGAAAAAGCTATGGACACAGGACCCGCTATTTGCATTCCCGGCAATTAATGATTAACTGGCTTTCTGATGAAGAAGAAAACTATGTTTGACGCTATGTCGAAAACCCCAGAGGTTAAACCATGCCTAAGCGTTTAGCCATTCTCTATGATTGCCCTTTTCCTTTCATCCAAGGTGGAGGTCAAAAGCGATTATTTGAAATCGCCCAGTTTCATTTGAGGAATGATTGGGAAGTGGAATGGTATGCGCTTAAATTCTGGGAGGGCCCAGATAAAATTAAGCATGAGGGAATTATATATAATTCAGTAGGGAAACAGATTGAGTTATATGATTCTGTAGGCAAGAGGAGGCTTTGGGAAACAATATACTATGGCACAATGATTGCCCGGCATATTGAACTGCGCAAGTTTGATATTCTTCTAGCAGGCCAGTGGCCATTGTTTCACTTGATACCAGCAAGAATTTTTTGTTTTTTAGGTAAATCTAAGCTTGTTGTTGATTGGTGGGAGGTTTGGGGAAGGGAGCACTGGCAAAATTATTTTGGGATAAAAGGAGTGCTGGGGTTTCTTCTGGAGAAATATATAAGTCGAATTACTCCACATATTATAGCTATTACCCAAAAAGGAAAACGCCAGCTTCAGGAATTGGGTGTGAAGCAGAGTGAAGTTATTTTTATTCCTAACGGAATTGACTTTGCAAAAATCATGGGCTCTACTGCCAAATCAAAAAATTTTGATCTGGTTTATATGGGGCGTCTCCAAAGTCACAAAAATGTTTCGCACATTTTGCAGGGAATAGCGTTGTTAAAAGATAGAGGATGCTCGATTACGTTTCAGATCATTGGGGACGGACCCGAGAGGACTAGGCTGGAAGAGTTAACTAGCAGTTTGAACATTGATAAAGAAGTCTTTTTTCATGGCATGATCGAATCTGATATGGAAGCTTATGCGCGGATGAAAGCTTCTAGGCTTTTTGTTAATCCTTCAACCAGTGTGAGTGGTAGCATTTCCATCCTCGAGGCTAATGCCTGTGGTCTTCCGGTCATCGCTTACAAAACCGATCAGGGCGTTTCTGACGAACTTATTGAAGAGGGGGTAAATGGGTATTGGGTGGAGGAAATAAATTCTGGCGCGATGGCGGAAAAGTTTTACCAGCTACTCTTGGATAAAAATTTAGGGCAAAATATAAAAGATAATTCCATCGAATATGCCAGGCGATATGATTGGTCAAATATTGCTGGCGAATATAACAAATATTTTTTAGGGATAATGGCAGATGCAAATGAAAAGAAAGCCTTGTGATTGAAAAACTTCAAATTTAAAAGGGATCACTCCTGAGAATATGTGATTTTAATTCTTGATCCCTAACTTCAGCTTATATTTTCCACTTGATTCGCATCAATTACTCTTAGCCAAAACTAACTTCACGTTTGTTGGATATCCCCTAATTTCTATAAGTAACTAAAAAATGTGAATCGATGGTTCCTAAAAAAAACAAACCAAATATCCGCTTGGTAAAGAACTCGGCTTGGTTATTTATTGCTGAAGTTTTTTCGAAGCTTGTGGCGCTAGGGGTTCAAATTTTGGCTGCAAGGTACTTGGGTAGTAAGGGTTACGGCATATTTTCATTTTCATTTGTTGCCGCTTCAATAGTTCTGGACTTTGTAGATTATGGTTTGAGGACCTACTTGACTCGAGAATTGTCAAGAAGGCCTGATGATGTCCAATCCTTATTGACTAATATTTTTATAGTTAAATGGTTTTTGACATTTCTCACAATGCTTGTCCTTTTTGGGGTTTATAGCTGGCTACCTCTGGATCGAGAAACTTTATGCGTTGTAGTTTTAATAGCAATTGCAATGGTTTTGAATGGTTATTCTGAAATTTATCTTGGGGTATTTCGAGCTTTTGAGAGGATGAAGCTGGTTTCATTGTTGATGGTCTTGCAACGTATTATATTTTTTGTCATTGGTTTTTGGGTGCTAGTTTTAGGTGGAGGAATTATTGAGTTTTCCGCAATATTTTTATTGGCATCAATAATTAATTTTTTTTTGGCACGAGGATATCTGAAGGACCAGAGGGGGAATTTTTCTGCAAATATTGATGGGCTTTTGATTAAGAATATTTTTAATGAATCAAAATATTTTTGCCTGGCTATTTTATTTGTCTGGTTATATTTTCGAATAGATTCAGTCCTGATCTTTCTTTTTCTTGGAAAAGAGGAAACTGGGCTATATTTTGCTGCTTTTAAGTTCATTGAATCCTTAGCCTTAATTTTGGCCAGCATTAGGGCGGCACTGTTCCCTGCATTTTCCAGAGCTTTCTTAGAGAACCCCAAACAACTGAACCAAATCTGGGAAAGAGCGGTGCGTTTCTTGTTTCTAATAGCCATTCCTATTTCTGTGGCTACTGTAACATTGGCACCTCAACTGATAGCATTGCTTTATGGGCCTGATTTTAAAAAATCAGCTCTGCTCCTTCAAATATTGGCGGCACCTTTCCTATTTCTGATTCTCAATGAGTTTATAACTTATCTGTTGTTGGCAGTTAATGAAACAAAGAGTGTAATTAAAATCGCGATTGCCGGAGCATTATTTAGCGTCATCGCAAATATTTTAATTATTCCTAGAATGGGAATTATGGGGTCTGCTATCGTGGCAGGATTAACGGAATTACTTGTTCTTTTTCTATTTTTTCGATCCATCAGGGAAGTGTGTGGAACCACCCCATTTTTATCTCTGTTATGGAAGCCTGCTTTGGCGGCAGCAGCAATGGGGTTTATTCTCAAACAGATTTCGTGGCCTCTTATTCCTTCAATTCTTGGGGGTGTGGGGGTTTATTTTTTATTTCTACTTCTCTTCAGGACATTTAACGAAAATGATTTCCTGGTGATGAAAAACATTTTCAATAGGGTTGGGTGAAATATCTTTTTCTGAAGTTAATTGTATTGTGATGAGCGAGTGGAAGGGAGAGTGTGGGAACTAGTAAACTATCTGGGAGATATTCGGGGAATAGGTTGTTTTTTTTACCCTCTGGCATTTGCTTCAATGGAATCGTTAAAAAAAGTAAGGAGGGTATCTAGACGTTGCAAA
>JABIXH010000222.1 GCA_018664975.1 Nitrospina sp.
TGAGGATATCAGTGCCTTCACGAATACCCCCATCGACCAGAACTTTAACCCGGCCTCCTACTGCATTGGCAATTTCGGGAAGCACTTCCGCCGTTCCCGGCATATGGTCCATCACTCTCCCGCCATGATTGGAAACAACAATGGCATCCGCCCCGGCTTCTATCGCGGCCAATGCTGATTCCACATTCATGATGCCTTTTAATATGAAAGGGACTTTTAAATGCGATTTCAGTTCCTGCAATTCAGAGATGGTTTTGGGTCCCACTGCCTGACCTTTCAGGGTCATGGTTTTAAACGATGCGGCATCTATATCAATTCCAACAGCGATGGCTCCCGCATCTTCGGCGGCTTTGAAGCGTTTGATGATATCGAGGTTGTACTCCCGAGGCTTGAAAATGGGGATTCCCAATCCGCCCCGCTTTTTAATGGCTTCCAATCCGATCAAATACTTTTTGGGACTCGCTCCATCACCCACCATTCCCAATGTGCCACATTCCAGACAACCATCAAGAATCGCATCGGCATATTCTCTTTCATCCATGCCTCCTGCCAAATTAGTTTCCATACCGGTGATGGGAGCCGCCAGAACTGGAAGGGCCAGCTTATGCCCAAAAAGTTCCACTGAAGTTTCGGGAATTTTAACTTCATGAATGGTTCGGAGATTAATCTGATAGCGAGCCAGTGCCGTCAGGTTCTCCGTAAAAGAAGAACCCGTCCCTATTCCGCCTATTCCCGGTACCTTTCCGGCACACTCTAATCCATCACAAACTGTACAAGCTTTGCAGGCAATATAAAATTTCTTGCGAGCATTGTTGCGAATAATATCCCAGGTCAGGTCATTCGCGGCACCTATCTCTATTTTCAGAATTTCCCGAGCCAGATCGTTGATGCGAATCGCTTCCTCGCGGGTATTTCCAACGGTGATCACATAACCCACCTTGCCCATATTGCTTCGGGGTTCTTCCGCCATATCCCCGGCTTCTTTCATTAAAATAATTTCTTTGACCCCTTTAATTTTGCGGGCTTCTTCCACACCTCGAATGGATAGAATTTTTCCCGGTGGAGGAAGCAAGGATCGTTCAGCAGAAACCAGTGAGGTTTTCGGTTCCAGATCGGTAGGTTTTTCACCTAAGGCAATCTGGATCGCCGCTTTATATAGATTGACTCCTGTAGACAATGGATACGTGTAGGCCGACATCCATCCTCCACTCAAGCGGGCGGCAATCTCAACAATCTTCGGTCCGTCAGGAGTTATTTTGATATCTCCCTTTGCGGCTCCTAGATTGATCCCTAATGCAGAAATAGCTTGTTTGAAAACTTCAATGGCTTTCGCCTGTTGTTCCGCTGGCAGTGCAGAAGGAAGCGTATGCCCGATTTCGACAAAATAAGGGGCCCGCTCAATGATTCGATCTGCAATCCCAGTGATATGAATGCTCCCCTCAAATACCAATGCATCCAGACTCAATTCAGGACCGGCCATGAATTCTTCAACAATCAGCTTTCCACTTATTGACGCTTCTTTAGCCTCACGAAACGCAGGAATGAGATCATCGTGACGTTCTATTTTCCGCACCCCGCGCGCACCCATATTATCGCAAGGCTTTATGACCAGTGGCAGGGCCATGTGCTTGAGGGCATCCTGACCTTCCTCCAAGGTCCAGATCGGTCTAAATTTCGGAACCGGTACCCCCTTTTCCTGCAATACCTGGCGCATTTTGATTTTATCAGTAGCCCGTTCGGCTACCTCAAATGGAATTCCCAGGATACCCAAAGCATCGGCCACTGCCGCCACCGTCTGGGATGCATCCGTCCCCACAGTCATCACCCCGTCTAGCGGGCACGACCTATGGAACTGTTTGGCAGTGTTAACGGTAAGGTTGATATTGCGGGTGCTGACCTCAATCGGATAATCCGCCAAAAGCATGCCTTCTGCTTCTGGATTATAGTCCGTCACCGCCACTTTCAAGCCCATGGACTTGGCAGTCTTAATGGCAGGCACTTGAAAAACTCCCCCCCCAATTATCAGCAAATGCTTGGGACGTTTAATTGGCATTCCCTATCCTTTTATTCCAGTTGAAAATATAAGCAAACACACGGTCTGACATAGTCTTAACGACATCTCAAATCATGACCTTTAACAATTCAGCCTTAATATGGACTGAAATCCTTCATATTCCACAAGTTTTTTGAAAAAAACTAAAACCTGGGTCTACTCCAGGTAATACGTTTTCAAAGTCTTGCCAAAAACCACCACTTTCTCGGAATGTAGTGATGTTTCCACCTTCCCCGGAGCCTCCAAAACGCGCTGAGTTTTGGGACTCCCCAAATAAGGAATAAAATACTGACCACTATTGGAATAGAGACTTCCCGAATGAGTTTGCTCAATCAATTTATTTTTGATCAGCCATTGAGCCATATTATCGGATGCTCGAGCTTGTGCAACCTGATAGTTCACCGCAAAAATATTAGTCAAAACAAAAATCGCAACTGTGCCCCAACCGAGTACAGATCGGTAAAATCTATGATTTTCCATTTTATAAAAAACCAGATAATAGAAAATTATCGGAATCAAAAAAACCAGATACCTCTGGGCGGGACGAGTGACGGAACAAATAAGCAGATAAGGAAGACATACCGTCAAAAAGAATCCCGCAACAGCATTTTTATTTTTTCTCGCCTCAATGAAACAATCAAAAATGAGAAAACAAAAAA
>JABIXH010000317.1 GCA_018664975.1 Nitrospina sp.
CATCAATTAGAATTGGAAAATGCTTATCTCCATGAAGAAGTATTGAAATCCTATGGAGAAATCATTGGGCGTGGCCCGGCATTGGAAACCATCCTGAGACAAATCGAAATGGTGGGACCCACAGATGCTAGCGTTCTTATTACCGGAGAGTCGGGAACCGGAAAGGAACTTGTGGCTCGGGAAATTCATAATAGAAGTTCACGGAGCAAGCGAGCCATGATCAAAGTCAATTGCGCCTCCATCCCCAAAGAGCTTTATGAGAGCGAATTCTTTGGCCACGTGAAGGGTGCATTTACTGGTGCCATAAAGGATCGGGCAGGTCGATTTCAACTTGCAGATGGAGGAACTTTGTTCCTGGACGAGATTGGGGAAGTACCATTGGATCTGCAAAGCAAACTTTTACGTGTTTTGCAGGAAGGTACTTTTGAAAGAATCGGTGATGAAAAGACTCTTCGCGCAGATGTGCGAATCATTGCCGCGACCAACCGACCCTTGAAAGAAGAGGTGGAAGCCAAAAATTTTCGTCAGGACCTTTATTACCGCCTGAATGTTTTTCCCATAGAAGTTCCACCACTTCGAAGTCGCAAAGAAGATATACCGATGCTGGCCTCTAGTTTTTTTGAACAGATCTCAAGAAAATTAAATCTTCCCCTCCCTAAATTGACTCGGGCAAACATGATTGAGCTACAAGGTTACGATTGGCCAGGCAACGTGCGGGAATTGCAAAATGTTATTGAGCGAGCGGTCATAACTTCCCGATCAGGCAAGGTTTTTTTTCAGTTATCCAAGAAGGATAATAAGCAGAAACTCTCAGCAACTATCCCCAGTCAAGCGAATGCAACAATTAACATTCTCACCCAAAAAGAAATGAGTTTGCGCGACCAGGAAAATATATTACTGGCCTTAAATCAGTGTGAATGGAAAATCACAGGTTCTAACGGGGCCGCAGAGGCATTGGGAATAAAACCTACTACCTTACACTCAAAAATCAAAAAGATGGGGCTTAAGAAACCAAGTTAGCCATGACTCGCATATTATCCCAGGAGCCTTCCGGACAAGTCATTAATCAGAAGAATTAAAGCTGTCTGGGAAAGTCATAATGAAGGTAGAGCCCACCCCACGTTCACTCTGCACGGCAATTGTCCCTCCGTGAAGCCTCACAATTTTATCGCAGATAGCGAGTCCTATTCCAGTGCCCTCGTAATCATCTCGACCGTGCAATCGTTCAAACATTCTGAAAATTCGACTCGCATATTTTTCTTCTAACCCTATGCCATTATCCTGTATCTTTATTTCCCATACCTCCTCATCTTTTTTATACAAACTTATAATATTTACAATGGGGGGTATTTCTTTTTTGTGAAACTTTAATGCATTGGAAATCAAGTTTTGAAACAATTGACGCGCTTGATGAGAATTCATATTAATTACTGGCATATTGGAAAATTTAATTTCACCTTTCGTTAAAGCTATCTGAGACTCCAAATCACTTATCACCAAATCTAAAACCTTGGATAGATCCATTGGAGCCTCTAAATCTTTAGAGGTTGAAACCTTTGAATACTTCAATAGGTCATCAATGAAGCTAGCCATTCTTAGGGAAGCTTTCTGCATCCTATTCAAATAGTTTTTTGACTTGGCACTCAAATGGGGCTCCGCTTCACTTAAACGGTCTCCAAATATTGTCACCTTCCTCAAAGGTTCCCTTAAATCATGAGAAGCAATAGCCGCAAAATTTTCTAACTCCTGATTACTCCGTTTCAGATCATCAGCGTATACCTGGAGCTTCTCTTGAGCTTTCTTGCGTTCAGAAACATCGCGGACAGATGCCAGAAAATAAACTTTATTCTGCATAGTAGTTTGGCTCAAATGAACCTCAACCGGAAAATTTGTTCCATCTTTTCGACGATGGCATCCTTGCACTATTTCAGTGGCATTGTATGACCAATCCCGCCACATATCCTTTAACTGTTCAGGCGCACAGTTGATCTCAATATCGCTGACATACATATTCAATAACTCTTCACGACTGTATCCCAAATCACTGCAAGCTTTTTGGTTGACGTCTATTAATTTTCCTTCAGCATCATGGACAAATATCGCATCTGCAGAATGAACCATAAAGTTGCGAAAACGCTCTTCACTTTCTTTTAATGCTTTTTCCTGATAATTAGTTTCTATTGCAAGTCCAGCCTTATAAGCCATAAATTTTATAAAATTTAATTCTTCTTCAGTGGGCCCTTTGGGAACATTGTAGTAAACAGCAAATGTTCCTAATACTTTTCCTTTTGAACTGACAATCGGTTGGGACCAACAGGCCCTCAATCCTGCTTTTTCAGCAAGCTTTCTAAAATCCACCCACAAGAGGTGTATCCTCACATCTTTAACTATAGTCAATTCGTTTCTATAAGCGGCGGCTCCACACGACCCCGCATTGGGTCCTATGGCCAAACCATCAATTGATTCGTTGTAAAAAGAAGGTAAAGAGGGTGCCACGCCATTGACCAAATGTTTTCCCTCCTCATCCAAAAGCAACACAGAGCAAAAGGAACCTTTATTTTCTGACTCATACCATAAAACAATTTTCTCAAGGATATCACCCAGCTCATCCGTTCTGGCAATATCCTCCAATATTTCATTACTAAAATTTAGTTGACGTTGGTCCGTCATCAAAGTACTCAGTGCTTTGGATAGTTTCCCGATTTCATCACCAGAAGTTTTATCAACCTGAAATCCCACATTTTCCCCGGATAAAATCAAGTCGATTAAATAATTAATACGAGAAACAATCCCCCTACTGATCACTAACCAAACCACCAGGGCTACAAACAAAATACTAAAAACAACCGCCGACAAAAGAAGAAACGAGTCTCGTTCCATTTGAGCGTTCAATTCACCTCTACTCCTTTGCAACTGCGCTAAAACAACCCCTTGATACTCAATGGCTAAATCTTTTAGTTCGCCCCCCAAGCTCTTCAACTTATTCAAGCTAATCATCAAAGAAGTTTGTTTTTTTTGTTGATCCGCATAGAATTCCAAATAATCGTAGTAATTAATCAAATACCCTGAAATTAATAATACTAATTCTGGATCATAGCTTGATGCATTTTTATTTGTCTCTTCCAAATGAGCAATAATTGACTTCTCCCGATTTTGGTACTCTTCACTCATATTTTCTACATTGCCTTTACCTCTAGCCAAAATCCTATGTCTAATTTCTTGCACCTCCATCAACTCAATCAACATTCCCTGAATTAACCCAATTTCCTTTTTATTCGAATCATTTTCATTACTTTGACTGATATCAGTCAAAGACTTAAAAAGTCTATTACTCTTGTGAATAGATACCATCATGCTTTCGTGTATTGAAAAGATTTGTGCCCGCAATTGGAGAGCCACGTCCAGAACACTGCCTAGTTCCTGGGCTAATTGATTAAACCGGCGTAGATTGAGAAAATACGGGTCTTTTGATATCGAGGCTGTTAAAAGTCGAAATTGATTTAAGTCCCCACTAATTCTTTTATAAGACTCTACTAATTCTTCTTTGTTTGAGGCAGAAACCACTATTGATCCTGAGCTAATCAGTTTATTTGCACCTGCCATAAATTTGCCCGCTCTGATAACTTGAGGAAAATTATTCTCCAGCAGAATTTCATTTTCCCGCACATAATCATCAAATATCACAACAAAGACTGCTCCAACAAAGACAGTCACGACACCTAATAAACCTAACGATAAAAATAATTTTGAGCGGATGGTTTGAAACATATTAATGACCCACTCCCCATGAATCTCTATATACCTTGCGGTAATTGTTTAGTGGATCGAACAAGTTATTTTCATTTACTTCAGTGAGAATATTTTTTTCGGTAATAACAATTACCGGTGCTATGTAATTGCTTGGAGGTTTATTGTTGAACAAACGATTCAGCTCATCCACCAGTTGCCAACCATGTAATAGTAGCGGTTCAGGAATGGTTGCATGTTGAAGGCCACCGTACTTTATTCTCAAATATGCCGAATAACTACCGTCCCCCGCTGAAATATTATTGATCGCCAGGGGGTAATTTTCTTCATACGTTGCAAATACTGGCGCCGCAAAATCAAAATAGAGGTCATTAATCCCTAAACTATGTGTCCACCTGGAACCATATTTATTTAACAACTTCTTTATCCGATCTTGAATAATCAAACTTTTTTCCGATAAATTCAGATCAACGATTTCTAATAACCTGCAATGAGAACATTTCCTGATCTCATACTCCATAAAATAGGATTTAGTCAACGCGATTTCATAATTCGAGTCCGTAAAAATAATCACTCCCACTTTTTCAGAGTTATCCTTTATAACTTCAGCAGTAGATAATTCTGCCACCCTGCGCGGGTCTGTGGTGACGTTGACTTGTACTGGCGTTCCCTTTACGGGACCGGGTTTTCCGCTACAATGCCAACAAACAATCTTAGTATTTGCATCTGCAAGGGATCGCAATTCCATAATATATTTATTAGCATTCATCCCACCCAAAATCACCCCATCCATGTTTTGGTTTAGGGCATGTTGAAAGGCTTTTCTAATTTTTTCAGAATCACCTCCGCCATCAACAATAACTAACTCCCATTCCATTTCCTTTGCCGCTTCCTCCAGGCCTTCAGCCACCCCAAGGATTCCTCCATTTTTCAAATCGGTAGCCACATACAAAATTTTCTTTCCCTTAACCGCCTTGGGACCCGCAGGTGGCAAGGACCAGATCAAACTGGAGAAAGAAGTATTATTTGTATTTTGCTCCTTCGCATAAGTCATTTCTACTACAGCAAATAGAGCCGCTACATAGACAACAATTGGGATGTAAGCAGTTTTTTTCATTATTTTTTGTAAGGTTTGGAGGTTTAATTTTAACTTAAATAGACACTGTAAATCAAATATTTCAAAACCAAAGTAAAAGTCACCTTTTCAATAAATTATGTCACTGCTATCGAGGCAAGTTTCTATGGGGAAATCTTTAGCTAAAGATAGGTTTAATGGAATCCCGATAATCGGCAGGAGCCAACGCTGGCAATATGGCCTCACCGATAAAAATATGTTGTATGAATTTGAAGTGAGGTGTCGGGCAGACACCTTTCCCACCAAGAAGATGGAGAACGACGAAAAGATTGTAAGTTTGCCGGATTAAGATTTTCTTTTTATTCAGGGGCGCAAAAGGTGAATCAGGTTTCCAGCGGCATAGGCGCGAACCACCTCCAGCGAATCCTGCAACAACGCTACCAGAATTGGAAAGGCCTCTGGCCCACCCATCATCCCCACGGCCCTCACTGATGCAGTACGAACCCGAGAGTGGTTATCCTTCAGTGCCAACTTCAGCAAGCGTTCCCGTTCAGGGATGTCCATTTCACCTAATACCCGTGCCGTAGTACTACGCACTCCAAAGTCCGGATGTGTCAACAGTTCCTCAAATACAATCTTGCAGGAACTGGACCCCATACGGTTCAATGCCACGGCCGCTGAGAGTTTCACCATTCCATCTTTATCTGCACATAGGGGAATCAAATCTGACTCCGCCTCTTTAAGATTACCCATCGCCAACGCCGCCGCGTACCGAACAGACGAATTATCACTCTTAATCAATTCCCTGAGCTTGGGTAACATATCTGGAGTGCTCTTACCTTCCATTGCCTTCAGGCTATAAAAAACCATTTCCGGTTCTGCGTGATCAAACAATTTTTCCAGATGTGGCAAAACATCCTGAGTACCTATCTTGCCAAGATACCCGATAGCCTGATACCTGCGGTCAGGAATAGGATGAGTGAGTGGTTCCAGCACCTCTTCAAGATATTTCGTCTCTCCATGTTTGACAAGCCCGGATGAGGCCGCCATACGCACAGGAACATCATAAGATTTCAAAAACCTCCTTACTTCATCGACCGCTTCATCTTCATCTCCAAGTATCTCCACCGCCGCGCTACGAACCCATATGTCCGTATCATCAGTCATTCTTCGCGCCGCTTTCAAAGCTTCGGCTGGAGATACTTTCAATAATCCATGCAGAGCAAACAAACGCGCCGTCGGGTAAACATCTTCAGTTGCCTTATTGAGCAACGGTATCAACTCCGGGTCGTGAGACTCACCTGCCGCTCGGGCCGCCGCCGCCCGCAAAAAAGCCCGTTCACTTTGATAAATAGTTTCTAAAACAGTGAGGCTGGTCTTGCGGATTTTTTCAACCACTGCATCCGGCCGGGAGCCAGAGAAACCCACATCAGGAACGAACATTAACATCAGTAAAAAACCAATTATCCGAACGATCATTTTACCGGCACCTCAACCAACCCTGAGTATCTCGCGGCCAGGGTCCGATAATGCTCAGCGTCTTGACTTTTCCCCCGCTTATCGTAGCCGATAACAAGAATCCGGCATTTTTCAATCAACATCGCTACCACTCCGTTTTTTTGCTCTTCGTTCAACAGATTTTCTTTCAACAGTTTTTCCAACGCATAAACCCGCCAGCGATCCATGCCCCAGTATTTACGCGACAACTGATCCTCATGTCCGCCCCGTTTGATAATTAACTTTTCTTCAATGAAATGAAATGGATAGTGTTTAGCGATGCGCAACCATAAATCGTAATCCTCACAAACTGGCATGGACTCATCGAATCCACCTAACGCGTTCAACAACTGAGCCCGCAGTAATACTGAAGAAGGGCTGACAATGCACAACGGCAGGCAGTGAGAGAAAATATCTCCAGAATATTTCCGGTGTTTGTTCATCGGATTCACCCGTACCCCATTGCGTATCCAAACCTCATCCGTATAAACCGCCTGGCAATCCGGGTGACTCTCTATCCATTGTACCTGAGCTTCCAGTTTTCCCTTTTCCCACAAATCATCCGAATCGAGAAACGCAATCCAATCCCCTTGAGCCTGTTCCAGTCCCCGATTACGAGCAAAGGAAACTCCCCGGTTTTCCTGTAGATGAATTGTCTGGATGCCCGGGAATTTTTTAATAACCTCAAGGGTCTTGTCGGTAGACCCGTCATCCACCACGATCAATTCAAAATGGGTAAAACTCTGATCCAATACAGAACTAATTGACTCCGCCAGACAATAGTCTCGGTTGAAAGTCGGGATGATAATAGAGACCAGAGGTTTAGACATTGTTTTTTTACCCATTTCGGGACCGCTAATTTCATTCTCCAAAATCACTATCCGGGAAATTTGCGGCAAAATTGAGAGACATATCTAGCAAACGGACTGAAAACAGCCCTAAGTTCAATAAGGTACGCAAATGCAAGCATATCACAACCCTAAGCTCAGGCATAAATGCCTTGACAAAACAGTAAAATTCTCCTAAAAATGATTGCTTTCTATAGAATAACAGATTTAAAAACAGGCTACTAGCCAGCCATATCCTGATGGATCAGCAGTCAGGGGCTTCAGGGTAGTAGCGCAGTTTTATCCTCAGGATTAATATGGAATTCAGGGACGTCACTCAAGATTTAAAAAGCGACCTCGCCAGGGTCGAGAAGGCAATCAATCAAAACTATAAATCAGATGTTCCCCTGATTCCAGGAATCAGCGCCTATCTGATGAGTTGTGGAGGCAAACGCATCCGCCCTATGCTCACCCTTCTCGGTGCGAAACTCTGCGGACGCGAAACCGATGACACAGTCGTCAAACATGGATGTGTGGTCGAATACATCCATGCCGCCACCCTGCTCCACGATGATGTGGTCGATGAGACCACGGTCCGGCGCGGTAAAGAAACCGTCAACGCTAAATGGGGGAGTGATGCCAGCATATTGGTCGGTGACTTCCTCATTTCCCGCGCGATCCTGATACTCGCAGAGGACTGTGAACGCAAAATCATCCATGCTGTTACCGAAGCCACAAAAATTCTTGTCGAAGGCGGCATTCACGAATACACCGAAGCCCGCAACATCAACGTTAGTGAAAAGCATATACTCGATATCATCCACCGTAAAACCGGGTCCATGATTTCTGTCAGCGCAAGGCTCGGAGGACTGCTCGCCAACGCGACCGAAGAACAGGAAACCGCCATCATCTCCTTTGGGGATGATTTCGGCATGGCTTTCCAATTAATGGACGACGCACTGGATTACGATGCCGATGAAACCGTGCTTGGTAAACCGCCGGGAACTGATTTTAAAGAAGGCCATGTCACCCTGCCCCTGCATCATCTATACAACCATGCAGACCGGTCGCTGAAAAAAGAAATCGAAGCCTTCGTCAAAAATGAAAATATCAAAGATAAAGATTTGCAGTATATCGTTGAGCATATGCACAAACTAAAGTCCATCGACTACACCGTGAACCTCGCCCGCTTTTATATTGACCGGGCCAAATCCCATCTCAGGAAAGCCGATTTCCCGGCTCCGCAATATATCGAACACTTTGATGCTGTGGCAGATTATATCCACAGCCGACATGCCGTCACCCCCTAACCGGGGAGACAATATGCCGCGGATATCAGGCGATCATAGGTTGTGATATAAGTTTCGTAAATTTTTGAGGGAATGCCATGCCCGACCACCCACTGGTGTCTCTTGCAATCCGCTCCATAAAATACCAGCTCGAAAACGGCCGCCCCCTGCCCTGCCCCGACCCTTTGCCGGAGGAATTTACAACCCGGGCTGGAACTTTCGTCTCCATTAAAAAGAACAGATTGTTAAGAGGTTGTATCGGAACCATTCAGCCCAAATACGCCAACCTCGCCGAAGAAGTTATCCAGAACGCAATTAAAGCCGCCAACAAAGACCCTCGCTTTCCACCGATAGAAGTGAAAGAACTTGACCAACTCACTATCTCGGTAGATGTATTGACTGCGCCGGAAAAAATTGACGACACCGAAGCACTGGACGTAGAACGCTATGGGCTGATCGTGCGGTCCAAAGGCAGGCAAGGGTTGCTCCTCCCCAATTTGGAAAATATTAAAACTGTAGAACAACAACTGAAAGTCTGCCTAAAAAAAGGCGGGATAAAAGAAACCGAACCCTACGAACTATTCCGGTTTGAGGTCAAAAGATTCCACCAGCATAACCCAGGACTCAATGAGCAATAGCTCTATCTGTTAGCAAATGATATTCTCGGCTTAATGAGTACTCGCACTTTTGGCCCTCTACCAAGAGTGGAAAAACTTTTATTACACCAAAAGATATGTTAAATAATTTATTGTGAGTTATTTACAGAAAAAAGTTATTGTTCCTCTCGTTGATTTATTGAAACAGGGGATGGAACCTTCCAGCCTGGCTTTGGCATTAACTTCTGGTGCTCTTATTGGCATCTTTCCCGTATTGGGAATTGCGACCGTGGTATGCGGAGGTGTTGCGGTGTTTTTTCGCCTGAATCATCCCGCGATTCAATTGGCGAATTATATTGTTTTCCCGATGCAGATCGTTCTCTTTTTCCCATTCCTGACAATTGGGGAAGCTGTGACCGGAAACTCCCTGGACGAGATTTCAAAAACAAAATTAGCCGAAACGTTTAACCTGGGTTTCCTGCCTGCATTTCAAGAATTGACCCAGTATTTTATGCTCGCTTCTTTGGGATGGATTCTGACCCTTGTTCCCCTGTTCGCCATTTTATACTTTTCCCTGAAGCATCTGATTTCCACCCGCCTCACTACCTAATGCAAAAAAATAATAGTTTCTGTTTCCTAACCAATCTTTTATCAGGTGCAATTCTGGCTTAATTTTCATGTCTTGAATGGGCTGGCGGTACGGCTCTAATCTTTCAAAAGAGATTCGACAAATTCTTTGGCTTCTGACAAGGAATACCCGTAATGTTCACGCGCCAAAGCAATAGCCTCCATTTTCTTTCCCCTTACTGTCAGGTCAAGGATATCGCCTTCCACATCTCCATTCGCCTTGGATAAATTGGCAGAGAGTTTAACGGGGGATTCGATGAGAATATTTTTCTCCAGCATTTGTAACACCTTACTGATTCGTGGTCGAATAAAGGCCCAGTTGAAGCGCAAGATCGACTCATCGACCATCCGAACCGGGTGATGGATGTGAATACCTGTGGAGAAACGACTCCCCCCTTTGGGTCGGTGTTGCGCTTCTCTTTTAATTTCTGCTTTAAGCAAGGCAATTTCAGACTCTGGAGCACGGCGTTTTCGTGCTTGAAACAGGTCATGATTCATTTTTTCGATGGGCGGACGACGATTGCTTTCATCAAGCATGGCTTGACGCAGGGTTTCTGTTTCCGGGGAGTTTAATTTCAAATCGAGGTAAGTTAAATACTCTGTGACGGGTCCATCGTCAGAAAAAGATTTTGTTACCAATTGCTCTTTTGTTTTACGTGCCCAGGCGATTTCTGAGTAGGGGATCTCGGCAATTATGAGGTCCTCTTCGGGTAAATGGTCGTTCAAATAAGATCGGAACTTGACCCGCATACAGTGGCTATCCATTTTTATCAGCCAGTTAGAAGGACGCCGGGATTTTCGAAAATTAAATAGAAACAACAACGACAACAACCCGATGACAATCGCTCCATACGTTACAACGAAAGCGGGAGCGTCTATCGCATGATCTACCCACCCGAGATCAAAACTAAAAAGACCCAACGACAAAGATGCCGTAACAGTAAAACCAATAAAACTGCCTACAGACGAAACCCGGCACACGATACTTTCTCCCTCCGGGTTCGGACAATTTTTTAAATCGAATAGTTTCATCAGAATTGATCGTGCTTAGAAGTTAGCAATATTATTTTTCATTTATACTTCTCCATCCACTCCCTTGCCATTTCTTGTGCTCCTTCTATTTGTTGAGGAGACATGGCCTTTTCCACCAGGTTTCTATTTTTTACGGCATTTTTATCTCCATTGGATCCGGCAATAGTCCACCACATATGCGCCAGCGCAAAATCTTTGGGAACTCCCTGTCCATTGCCGTACATTAATCCCAAATTGTATTGCGCTGTAGCATGTTGCTGATCCGCTGAAAGACGGAACCATTTGACAGCCTCTTTGTAGTTAGGTGGAACCCCCAGGTAATACATCGTTCCCAAATTATTTTGTCCATCGGCGAAGTCCGGCTTAAGCTTAATGGCCATCTTGAGGTGAGAAATTGCTTCCTCCATCTTTCCTCCACCCGACAGGGCATTCCCAAGGTTGTAATGCGCGAGCGAGAAGTTGGGATCAATCCTGATGGCTAATTTGAAATAATATATCGCATCCTCAGTCTTTCCTTCACCCAACAAGGCAAGCCCAAGATTGTTATGAGCATCGGCAAAACCAGGTAGAAGTTCAATAGCCTTCTTAAAATGAGCAATTGCTTCTTCATTCTTCCCGTCACTCAACAGGGCTATTCCCAGATTATAATGGGCATCGGCGTAGTCTGGCTTGAACTTGATTGCCTTCTTATAATGAGCAATTGCTTCCTCGGTTTTCCCGTCACTCAATAGGGCAATACCAAGATTGTAATGGGCGTCGGCATAGTTTGGCTGGAGCTTAATAGCCTTCTTATATTGCGAAATAGCTTCTTCCGTTCTCTGCTCAACAAACAGAGCCGCTCCAAGGTTGTTGTATACCAGGTCGAAGTCCGGGTACTTTTTATCCGTCACTCTAATGACATGCTTAAAAATGGTAATACTGTTTTTCCAGTGACTCACCTGGTTCGAGGTCGTCACCACTAATACGGATATATATATACCGGCAAGGAGAACCAAAGCCTTGTCTCGATTGCGCCACTTTGCCAGAAGATCTGGCACCCCCCAAGCTATAATGATGAATATCCCTATGAGAGGCACATAAGCATATCGGTCTGCCATGGCCTGCGCCCCTACCTGTACAACCCCAATCACAGGAGCCAGGGTTCCAAGAAACCAAAACCAGCCAAACGCAAAATAAGGTGTCTTCTTGATAAATTTGATAGCAACAATTGTAATACCCATCAACGCCATTGCGCACAGTATTCCTTTCCATAGCGGCAAAGCATTTCCGGGGTGAGCGTAGAGCACCGACAGACCCTCTGGCCATACGGCTTTTTTTAAATACACCATATAGGAAACCATCGCATTGGTAAGACGCGCGGACTGCGAAAAATTTTCCATGCCCTGTAAGGCACCACCGAGTTTTTGAACTATAAATGTGGTGATGCATGAGACCGCAGTAAGGAGAAATAAAGGTATTTTTTCCTTTATAAGGAGAGGCCATGCAGTCAGATTGGCTGTTTGTTCAGTGAAAGTCGTTTCACTTTTGTTCCCTCTTTTCATTCGCCCCAAGGGCCAGTAGTCCATCAGGAGCAGGACAAAAGGTAATGTAACCAGCATTGGTTTCGACATCAGGCCCAACGCAAAAAACAGAACAACCAGGCTGTAACTTTTTAGGTTTGATTTTCTGACATATCGGATATAAGCCCACAGGGTCAGCAACCAGAAAAACGTACTGAGAACGTTTTTGCGTTCAGCAACCCAGGCTACAGACTCAACATTGAAAGGGTGAAGTGCAAATAGCACTGCAACAAAACCGCTCTGCCATAATGCTCCAGTCATTCGGAGGAGAATCAGGAAAAGTAACAAGGCATTAACGATGTGAAAAAACAAGCTGGTCAGATGGTGACCTTTGGGATTTTCCCCATAAATTTGAAAATCCAGCATATGCGAAAGCCAGGTCATTGGAAACCAGTTGGCATGATTGAACGTGGTAAATGCCCAGATAACGCTGTCACGGGTTAATCCTTTTTTCACATGCAAGTTGTTCGTTACATAATCGGGGTCATCATAATTAATAAACTCATGGTCTTGAACTTGCGAATAAACAGCAAACGTTGTTGCCATCAGAAATACGCAAATTGCAATTTTCATGGTTTTACCGAACTGTTTAGAAGTGAATGATTATATTAAATCTAATGGAGTAAAAAATCGTTTCCGGCCCAGCACGCCGAAAACTCCATATTTTAAGGAGGGTATTGCAAGAACCAAATTGCTGTAGAAATTTATAGTATCGTTTCAATGCCTTTATATAAATCGATATCATCATCAGGAGGTGGCGTTTGTCCTTTCCCCCTGCGGACTTTTGAGAGGTTTTGCATAAAGTGGATATTACATTTCGTGCAGAACCATCCTTCTCCCGAAAATATCCAACACTCATTCTCCACCCAATCCTGCGCTTCTTCTTCACTGTCGCACCATCCGCCATTTTCAAGGCAGTCCTCAGCTACTCGGGTATGGCAGACCATAGAATATTGATTATTTCTCTGTACAATCAATGCAAGCTCCTTTCTTTATACCACCGGGCCAAAATGAGGGCCCCATTCTTTGGAAAATTCTTTGCCAATAGCACGTAATTTGGCCGCTTCTCTTGAGGTGATGGGTTTAAAGCTTTGCGCCCACTTTATATTTTGATGCAGTTCCGCCTTTGTTGCCATGCCAATCGCGGCAGACGCTATTCCAGGCTGGCTCAAGGCATAACGGAAAGCCATTTCATGGAACTGGCTCGGTAACATGCTGTGACTCAACCCGCTTCCCTCCTGCTTATTCTGCCCTCCAAAGACCTTCATGGCAAGTAGCCCAATTTGTTTTTTTGCCGCCAGAGGCCAGACCTCCTGCTCAAAATTATACGTATGATGATCGACAAAGTTCACCGCATTTAACAGGGCATCCACTTCAAAGTTCTTGATCGCCTCAACAAATCTGCCTTGACGATTGTGTCCGGAAAAACCCACATACTTCGCCAACCCGTTGGCTTTTGCCCTCATCAAACCGGCATAACAACCGCGCCTGCCAAATACAATTTTCGGATCCATTTTATCAGCCCCGACACTGTGAACAAAGACCAGATCGGCATAATCGGTTTGCAATTCGCGCAAGTTTCGTTGCAGGAGTTTCAAGGCATCCTCTCCTTGCGGTTCATAGCATTTTGTGACCAAAAACACTTCCTTGCGCCGTTCTCTGAGCAAATAACCCAATTGTTTTTGAGCTTGACCGTAGCCTGCAAATTCCGGAGCGGTGTCGAAGTAGGTCACGCCCAGGTTGAGAGCCGACTCGTACAACTGGACAGCTTCTTTCAGTTTCAATCGTTTGCCGGCGGCGGCTGTGCCAAATCCCAAAATGGATATTCGTTCTCCAGTTTTTCCGAGCAAGCGGGTAGGTACCATTTTATATTCTCAGTTGTATCTTTTTTACAAAATTCCAAACCCTATTTTACCATACAGACGAAAATCCTAAAAACCTTTCAGGTTTATGAATCTTTTCAATATCTCTTTTGACCATGAAGTTTAAGGGAGCTGATTTAATGGTATAATATTGAACCTAAAAATTAATTATTAAAAATTTTATTCGGGGGTTTTAACCCATGAGACTCCTCAAAACTTTTCTATTCATCCAGTTTTTCTTGATTACGCCTTTGATGCTGAATTCGGCAATGGCCGACAATACAAAGGAATGCTTCAACCTATTCAGTCCCATTGAGAATACAGCAAATGCCATTAAATCTCGTGGAGGGGTATGGGCCTTAATTGAGAAACGGGAGATATATCGAAAACATGCCACAATTGGACTTCATGTCGACTCTAAAATTTCTTCCCTCATTTACACCATTAACTATGTATGTGATAGCCAGGAGGGTATGCCCATCAACTCAGTAGCAAATCAGGTTGTACCGATGATGAAAGAAAGGGGACTGGAAGCTTTTATAGAGCATTATTTAACGCTTTCTCA
Organism: Nitrospina sp.; assembly: GCA_018664975.1. Taxonomy (GTDB): domain Bacteria; phylum Nitrospinota; class Nitrospinia; order Nitrospinales; family VA-1; genus LS-NOB. The sequence goes on from JABIXH010000317.1 coordinate 14,677, forward strand.
TCCCCTGGAAGAAATAAAAGTTTGGGCAAAATATGCTGACTATTTTGAAGCGAACCGCCATCGCAAACTGGATTTCAATCGGACGAAGAACACCATCGAATCAGCTCGAAAGTTTTTTGAACGCTATACAGCTTTGGACCATAAAATCAGTTCCACCAACGATACAGAAGCAGTTGCCAAAGAGGGTCAGGCAATTATAGATGATATCAAGCAATTCCACGCTACCGACCCCATTTTGAAGCAGGTCAATGCTGAAAATATGGAGATTCCTCACGCCTCTACCCTGACTCAAGTTGCGGATGAAATGTGAAGGTGCCTAAAAGAAAAAGGGCCCGGCCAAATGGCCGAGCCCTTTCATGCTTAAAATGGAACAAAGAGGACTCCAGCAGAATCAAACTTCTGCCAGATGCAAACTCGATTCTTATTTAGGTACCACTTTGGTGGCTTGCGGACCCTTCTGGCCCATACCTTCTTCAAATTCGACCGCTTGGCCCTCTGCTAGAGTTTTAAAGCCATCACCTTGAATTTCTGAGAAATGCACAAATAAGTCTTTGCCGCTCTCAGATTCAATGAATCCATAACCCTTGCTTTCGTTAAACCATTTTACTGTTCCTGCTGACATAATAAATACTCCAATTGTTCGGGAACGCAATTCCAGATAATCTGGACATCATATTCCCTGTTATTTTAACCGGGTTGGGTGGATGCAAGACCTTTTAGAGAACCACTTCGACACAAAACCAAACTGCATTAGGTCTACTCAAGGCGAGAAACTAGAAGAATTCAACTTACACTACATTTAACAACCCTTATTTACACAGTTAGCCTACCATAAATACCAGAAATGGCCTAATTTAATATCCTTTGACAAAAAGATAGACCCATCTCTGCCCAGAAACTTTTACACTTTTATACTGCGCCACATCATAATAAAGTCACCCATCACATCCTGTTACCTCTGATTTTATTAGATTTGCAATTCGCAAAAATATTTCAGAATATTCTTACCTAATCGTTCGATACCAATCACTTTTCAATATAAATTATAATAGTATCTGAAATCAGAGGATGGTAGGGAATATGGTTGCCTCTGGAGAATAGAGTTCGAATAAAATGACGGCCTGTAGGAAGAATCATTTTTATGCAAGCTGAGCCATCGCTCAAATGGATAAACTTGGAATCTTTTTTAGGAGGAAGAGGCATTCCAGGCCTGTCCGGTTCATACATGTCCACTATTACATGATGGTGGCCTTTCCCTTCATTCACCCCATTCTCTACCGATTCCACTTCGAGACCATACGCTTCCATGCAAATCTCTACAGGATTGGAGACCACAGCTTTATGTAGGGGTTTAATGATCTTCACTGCTCTCTGCTCTACACCAGCAAAGACATTAACAGTTGAAAATAGAAATATTATAAAAAAGATTAATGCCCAATTAGAATTCTTCATCATTAGGTCCCCATAAGAATGCGATTATTCGAATATTTAAAGGAGGTTGCCCTCTTAAGGAACGAATTTTTAGTCAAGATATCACGAAGCTGTTCCTTGGCGACAACTCTTCGGAAATTTATTTCGGAGTCTGGAGAAATTAATCTCCCCAAGGGAATATAGCACAAAGGGAACTCTGTGAGGATTTTGGGAAGATCGTTAAAAATGGCATTCCCTGTCCACATTATTGGAGTAGCCCCAAGGGGAATCGAACCCCTGTTGTTACCCGTTCCGGGCATGAAGTTTAATGTGGAGGACATAACACCGGCGTGAGAGGCCGGGAGAATAAATAATCTTACTACGGTAAGGTTTCCGCAACTGGCTATATTATAAAGTTTTAAGCGGTTCGTCCTTCTTGGGCAATCGCTTTTTTTATTGGGAATTTTGTAGACAAACTGTAGACAGTTTTCGCTTTAGAAATCGAAAAATTTTCACCATTGAAAGGTTCAGGTCACACGTGCAATGCGGCTACTTCTCGAGTAGATTTTCTTGGGCGAGGGCGGACTCTTACTTTCACGTCTACTTGTTGGTCAAATTTATTCAGGATAGAAATAAGGCGATCCGCTGTAAAGCGTCCTAACTTAACATTGCGAATGAGGGAAAACTCGCTTGCCTTCACCCCTGTAGTTCCTTCAGCCTTCCGCACAGATAATTTCCGTTTATCTAGAATGTCAATGATCCTGGCGGCGAGAATACATTTCAATTGTTCTGTATCGGCATTGAGGTCGCCAAAATCCCGAAAGACATTTCCACTACCCTGTACGACTTCTATTTTTTCATTCTTCTTCATTTTAAAAAGTCCTTTAAATCTTTAATCCTTTTCTTAATCAAGTCTATATCTTGCTTCGGTGTTTTAATGCCTGTTTTTGATTTTTTCTGGAAGGCATGGACGACCCAAATGGCTTCTCCAATTTGCAAAGCATAAACAACCCTGTAAGCATCGGCCCGGTATTTGAGAGC
>JABIXH010000047.1 GCA_018664975.1 Nitrospina sp.
TACCATTTTGCGGCTTCTTCAAAATTCTTTGGGACGCCCTTTCCAACAAAATACATCCGTCCCAGGCTTTGGCTCGCCTGACGATTTCCCTGTTCGGCCGCTTTTCTATACCAATAAGCGGCTTCTTCAATTCCGTCTTTTCTTGTTTCAAAAAGTTTTCCCAGATGATTCTGTGCCAAATCATTCCCTTGCCGGGCCGCCTTCTGAAACCAGAACAACGCCTGTTCCAAGCCATCTTCATTTCTGGCGAAAAATATTTTTCCAATACTGAATTGGGCGTAATCATGACCTTGCTCGGCGGCTTCCTGAAACCAGTGGATTGCCTTCTCAATATCTACCGGTGAGCCTTCTCCATTCAAATACATTCGACCCAGATTATATTGTGCCAGCGAATATCCCTGCTCCGCCGCTTTGAGGTACCAGTGCAACGCCTGAGCATGATCGGTACTTACGCCTTTCCCGTGATAATACATTCGCGCAAGATGAAAACGGGCAAAAGCATCTCCCTGCCAGGCCGCCTTGCGATAACAACTCACCGCCCGCGATAAATCTTCCGCAATTCCCCGCCCATTCTCATAGAGGATTCCCAGAAAAACCTGGGCACGGGTTTCATTCTCATTCGCCGAACGTTCAAAACAAGAGAACGCCTTTTGTTCATCCGGTTCAATTCCGTCACCCAGAAAATAAAGCATGCCCAGATTGAATAAGGCCTGGCCATGGTCACCCGCCCGCTGATACCACTCCAGTGCCAAGAGTGGGTTTCTTTCGCAACCCTTGCCATAATCGTAAGGCAACCCCAGGGAATTTTGCGCCAAAGCATAGTTCTGGTTTGCAGACCTGTTCAACCACAGGTAGGCCTCTTCATATTCTTTCTGTTCAAAAAAGTATTGGCCTTTTTTATAAAGATCTTCAGCGGTAGGTTCGAAATCCGGAGAAGTGGTTTCCAAAAAATGCTTCGCGTGTGGATGGCCCTGTTCGGCGGCATTGCAAAACCAATGCAGAGCTTTTTTTGGGGCCTGAGTAACCCCGTCTCCGCAGTAATAAAGAGTCCCTAATTTAAACTGGGCCAGATCAAATCCACTTAAAGCAGATTTTCGGAACCATCGAGCGGCCTGGTCCGGGTCTTTCACCACGCCCCTTCCACGTTCATAGAGATCGCCCAAATTATACAGTCCGGCCTCATTACCATTCAGTGCCGCTTTCCGATACCAGGATTCAGCCTGAGAATAATCCTGAGAAACCCCATCACCATTTTCGTAAATCACACCCAACATATTCTGGGCTGTGTCGTTGTTTTTTTCCGCCGCTTTTTCAAACCACTTTGCGGCTTCCTCCGGAGCTCTTGAGGTACCGTTCCCCTGATAACACATTCTTGCGAGATTGAATTGGGCTGTACTATCCTCCTGCTCTGCCGCCTTTCGGTACCAGTGCAGGCTCTTTTCGTAGTCTTGAGCCACTCCCAACCCATTTTCGTACATCACTCCCAGAAAACCCTGACCCGATGCAGAACCTTTTTCTGCGGCCTTCGCAAACCATTTGAATGCCTTCTCATGATCGGTAGAAATTCCCACCCCTTTAAAATAAGCCACTCCGAGATTATATTGAGCCTGCGAGTTCCCCAACTGTGCTTCCCGAGACCAATGCTCCAGGTTTTGGCGGTCCACCCGTTCTACAGAACCCTGGCTGTTTTTGTAATAAACCTCCGGGAGCTCCCTGGCTGTATCCTTATGGTTCTTGGGCAGGATATGTGGAGCATCACCTTCAAATTTTTCTACAGCATGAGCTGAATAAGTTTGGGGTTTATTCATAAGACTGGCTATTCAATAAAGTCATAAGCTAAATCCCGAATCTGGGATTTAGCTTTTTTAATTTTCATTTCGATATCATCAGCGATTTCCTGGAGCAGATCATGACCTTCCCGCTCAGCAGACTCGATATTTTGTTTCAGCTGGAACATTTCCGTGAGCGATAAATCCTCCAACTCATTTGAAATCTCATTCAGGCGTTTGCGCACCTGGGCAATCTGGTTCATCACCCGGACCAACTGTTCCCCCAGTTCGAATGTGTCTGACAATGGTTCTTCCGCCTCCCATTCAATCAGAATCGAGCGTATAGACTCCTCATCCAGACGGTCGTAAGCCTGGTTAAGCTTTGACATCAGGTCATGCCTGCGTTCGCGTTCATTTGTGGTAGACGCCAGATCAGGATGGATTTTTTTCGCCACCCGGCGAAAAAGTTTTTTTAAAATTTCAGGAGGATTGAATTCCTGCTTGGGTTTCTCCTGGTTTTTTTCCTCGTTGTCTTCCTTAAACTCCTTGGCCTGTTCACGGGCTGATTTTGCCTCTTCCCGGAAGTTTTCCGCCTTCGGGTAAAATTTGGAAGCCAGACTCAAAATCTGCGCCTTAACTCCATCCAATTCCGCATACATCGGACCGACAACTTTCTGATAACGCCGCTCAAAAATATTCAGTTCCGCTTTTCCTGTAGAAAGCTCAAGTTCCTTATCCGCAAGCTTGCGCCGGAGATCTGCCATTTCACGGCGTCTCGCATGCAATTCTTCAGCTTGAGGACTCAAAATCTGGACAACAGAAGACATAGCTATCCTTGGTTTTTGTTTAACAGGGAATATAATATTATCGGGTGAAGTCCGCTACAAAACAAGGGCGAAAGCATTACAATTGGGTTACAAGAAAATAATAATAATAATTTCAATAGGTTATCAAGAATCAACCTTTTCCAACCCTTTCCTAAGTTTTCCCAATCAAATTAAACGCATAATATTCAACCATATACGCCATTAAAACAGATTAAGTCAATAAAATCAATAGCTTATAATTCTCTAAAGGCCTCTGATTTTTAAATCACTCAAACCCTTTAAACTTAAAGCTTTACAAGGTCCGAGGCTTCCATTAAAAGGGTGGGTACCTCAAATGATTTTTTTAAAAAAAACAAATTTTGTCCATGAAAAAATTTCCCGTTGTCATTGCCGAAGACTCCCCTTTTTTGACAACCGAAACCCGGCATACCCGGTGGGCTATCCCATACAGCTTTGAATGCCTCAATGCCAGGATCGATAACCTATTGACTCGTAACCAGAATTGTATTCACGGCAAAAGAATTCTCGATATCGGCTCGCATATGGGAACGTTTGCGTATTCCGCTCTCGAACTGGGAGCTGAGTTTGTCCTGGGAATCGATACAGAAGAAAAAACGATCGAGCGAGGCAAAGAACTATTTAGAAATGCAAAGGTTCCTGAATCCCGTTACGACCTACTAGTGGACGATGCTTTTAAATGTTTGGAGAATTTAGAGGAAGGAAGTTTTGATACCGTGCTCTGTCTAGGAACACTTTATTATATGGTCGAACCCTATAGGCTGTTAAAGCTCATGCAAAGGGTCGCAAAAGAAGCAGTCTTGATCGATACTTTCACTGCCGCCTATGCCGCCATTCAAGGAAAAGACGCTCCACAGGTCTACCCATCCATAAACGAGGAAAGCCTTAAGCTACCTATGATGCTAACCGCCCTGACCCAACCGGAAAAAAAAGACTATCGCCTTCCGCATTCCTTCCCCTACAACGATAAAGATCTCAGCCTCATCACATTACCCACCTCTGCGCTTTTGGAGGTCTGGTTCCAATCCTTAGGCATGCAATTTACTCCAATTAGTTGGAGCGAATACAAAAACCGGTCCTGCACTTATCATGACCTGCTCACTCCCGAGCAGAAAAAATCATCCCACTGGGTCGATGTATATACCAGTGGTGTGAGAACCTCATACCTGCTGAAATAATTTTTCCAATATAAAATCCGAAATTCGAAAAGCGGACGACCCTTAAACTATAAGTGAAAGAGCGCCACCACTTATCGCTGGCAGGTTGGTGGAACTTTATACAACCTGTTTGTCTCAACTGCAATTTTGTCATGCAGTATCAGAATCAACCAACGTTTGCCGCCTTCCTTCACCACCCCAATTGCCACATCACGAAACAAAATTCCGGGTTGCTTTTTCTGCAAAGTTTTAAAGATCACTTTCGACCATTTCGCCGCCCGCCCGACCTGATATTTTTTTGCCCAATCAAAGAGTTTATTGTCGGCAAGAGGAATTGTTACCTCCCTCGCTCCTATTAAATGGCTCAAACGGAGTCCCAGCATTTTATTCAATACCGGTTTTTGGCTTAGTTGCCCGGCCCACTCCAAATAATCCGCAAGGCTTCTTAGCAAATCATAAATGCGTACTTCAAATAAAGGTGCAGGGGATTCTGGATGCCAGGCTCGGGCAATGCTTTCAGCCAATGAAATATACAACGCCCTGGTTTCCAACCACGGCAGGGGTTTAAGCGAAAATAATATTTTTTTTCGGGATACATCCACAATTTCACGGACCTTATCCGGTAGCGGGAATTCTGCCTGGTCTTGCAATTGATCCATTTCGTCCAGCAAGCTCTCTGGGTCGGCGATCTCATCGTCACGATGCTCACCATAAACTTTTATCGCCGCCTCTCCAATCATCAAGGTCCACTGAACCCACAGCACCCGAAAGATCATCAACCGGATTCGGCGCATTAAAAATTCTGGCATAAACGACCTGCTCTTATTTTTTTTATTCGCCTCAGGCTCGAGGAGCATATTGCGCAACCGAAATTGAGTCAACTTCTCCAAATCGGGAAGTTCCAGAAAGGTCAAAAGTTTCTGGTTCATTTCCTGAAATGCGGCTAACACGTTTCCAATCCTGGCCTTTTCCATCGGCCTTTTTTCATTGGGATAATATATAACGGCTATCTGGGAGATCAGGCGCAAAGTATCCGGAACAAATCGCAACTCCTCATTACCTGAAAATATCTTTCGGCGGTGATGGGAGCACATTTCCAACACCGAATCTATTGCCTGGTTCTCTTGAGGGGAAACATTCTCGCCCTTTCTATGCTCGAATTGTTTAGCATCTATCGACAGCCAAAGGCGAATGACCCCCTGGCCTTCCTGCCATAAAAATATGGCACCTCCAACCACCAGTAGAAGGCCCGCCAATAAGAGAAAAAAACTCCCGTCAAATAAAGGCATGAAGCTTTTTTCTATAAGAGGGAAGAAACATTGGTATTATATGAATGGGTTTTTTAACACCCTGCATTTTTTCACCGATTCTGATTTTGATCAATTTGATCCCTGCTATGAAACAAAGGTTACTTAAATTTTTTGCTCTTCTTCTTGCGAGTATGATTTTAACCCAATGTACGGATTTGAGCAGTGCTGAGTATGTTCAGGAAGGAATTGAACATTCCAAGCAAGGACAGTATAACAGTGCAAAAACTTCGTTTTTAAAGGCCATTGAAAAAAACCCAAAAAACATTGATGGTCATTATGGGTTGGGAGGAATCTATAACCTTGAAAAAAAATACCTTGAAGCCGAGAAAGCTTTCAAGTCAGCCATCCAGTTAGACCCTACCCACGTTAACACCTGGTACAGTCTGGGCTATACCTATGAGCTCATGGGCAAGGAAGAGGAAGCTAAAAAGAGTTTTGAGAAGTATCACCGACTCAAAAAGAAAATGGATTCCATCTTGAACAAGGAGAAGCCTTGAGACCATTAATATTTTTTATTCTCCTATTCGCCTGGGTCAGTGCCTGTGCCCCTGCAAGCCAAAAACATCGCAAGCGACACCGAAATACCTATCCGTTTGACCAACAAGCACAAAAACGCCAATCAAAACCCTCAAAACCAAAAGCCACCTTTCCGGATCAGGATCCAGTTTTACGCGGTTCAATAAGGTCATCATTGCTTCCGACTATATTAAATAAGAATGACCAGAGTTTAATGATCCTGATCAATGCGGGCAAATATTTGTCAAGTGGGAAAACCCAGAACGAAAAACCATCCTCGTCAGAATTTATCAATTTGGCAGGATTTTATATTGACCGAACAGAAATCACAGTCGCTCAGTTTCGCAAATATCAGCCCAAATATAATGAAAAAGTCTTCACAGGCGGAAAAGATTGCCCTGACTGCCCAGCAATGGGCATCAACTGGATTCAAGCCAGTAAGTATTGCCGATGGGCAGGCAAACGCTTGCCTCAGGAAGAAGAATGGGAAGCCGCCGCACGAGGGGTCACTAACTTTTCCTATCCATGGGGAGAAGTATTCCAACCTTCTCGTGCAAATTTGTTTGGGGAAAAAGACGGTCACTTATTTTCTGCACCGGTAGGCTATTTCAAGTCTGGTGCCAGTCCCAGCGGTGTGATGGATATGGCTGGGAACGTATGGGAATGGGTGGACACAAAAAAATCAGAAAGGGTTCAACCCGCAACCCGAATTGTCAAGGGAGGGGGATGGACCAGCGATAAAGAGCAAGCGCGCATATCATTTCGTAACCATGTCGACCTTAAAATGGAAAATCCTACCTTTGGATTTCGTTGTGCAAAATCCCTGAATAAATAAAAGGGTCGTATAAATGCAGAGAAGCCAGCGAGAATTCGCTGGCTGGGCTCCTGCAAATAATTTTTTCAGGTGGGAGGTGCTACTGAATCAGGAGCAACCCGACGTTGCCCCACAGGTCATGCACTTCAAACAAGTTCCATTACGAACCAATGTCAAACTTCCGCATTCCTGGCAGGCATCGCCTTCATAACCTTTTAGCTTGGCAATCACTGCTGTGGAAGTCGCGACACCCTGAGCCTCTGTGGAATTTCTTAGAACACCCGATGCCATAGCACCGTTACCATTTCCGTTACCATTGGAGGGCGCCTTAACGATTACCGGGGACACTACCCTCGGTTCGGTTTTCGTGGCCGTATCTGGCGCAAACGAGGACGGTGGACTGGAGTCCGGCCCTTCATCATCGTCACTGGACTGCTGATTTTTTTTGCCTATAGAATCGGCCCGTAAATCATCCGGGGTCACTTGCGCCAAGTCGGTCCTGTCCAGGTAAGAGATAGCCAGTTCCCGGAAAATATAGTCGATGGTTGAAGTAGACATGGTGATCGCCTTGTTACCGGTAACGATCCCGTTCGGTTCAAACCGGGTGAACACAAACGCATCGGCAAACTCTTCCAACGGCACTCCATGTTGCAGTCCAAGAGAAATAGCAATGGCGAAGCAGTTCATTAAACTACGGTAAGCCGCTCCTTCCTTGTGCATGTCGATGAAGATTTCGCCCAGTGTCCCATCTTCATACTCCCCGGTTCTAAGATAAACTTTGTGCCCACCAATCGAGGCTTTTTGGGTATATCCTTTTCTCCTGTGCGGCAAGGCTTTGCGCCTGTGCTCACGGACCACTTCAACAATTTTCTTAGCCGTCTCCATGACCGGGGTTTCTTCTTCCGTTTTCAACTGGTTAAAGCTGTCAACCGCCACGCTATTCAACGGCTGGCTCAATTTAGAACCATCGCGATATATGGCGGTCCCTTTCAACATCAGCTTCCAGCTCAACACATGGGCTCGTTCGACATCAGCAATGCTGGCATCGTTGGGCATATTGATAGTTTTGGAAATTGCACCAGAAAGAAAAGGTTGGGCCGCCGCCATCATACGGATATGCGCTTCAGGGCGGATAAACCGTTTCCCATACTTTCCGCACTGGTTGGCACAATCAAAAACAGGATAATGACGCTCTTTAAGGTGAGGAGCATTTTCGATGGTCATTCTGCCGCAAATGCTGTCATTGGCGGACTGAATTTCCTCTTCGGTAAATCCCAGATGGCTCAGCAAGTTGAAGTCAATGGCAGTCAACTGCTCATCATTCAATTTCAAGATATCCTTACAAAATCTTTCCCCTAACACAAATTGATTGAACGCAAAGCTAATATCGAAAACCGTTGGCAACTCAAGCTGGATATTATCGAGCACTTCATCGGTAAAACCCTTTGCGCGCAAAGAATTCCGATTGATGTAAGGAGCGGATTCCAGACTTCCCTTGCCGACACAATAATCAACAATATCTTTTATCTCATCCGGTTTATAACCCAACTTACGCAGTGCGCCAGGAACAGACTGGTTAATAATTTTAAAATAACCGCCGCCTGCCAACTTCTTATATTTAATAAGCGCGTAGTCGGGTTCAATGCCTGTGGTATCGCAATCCATCAGCAATCCAATAGTGCCCGTAGGTGCTATGCAGGTGGTCTGAGCATTACGAAATCCATTCCGTTCTCCCAGGGCCAACGCATCCGCCCACTCCTTTTGTGCCGCATCGAGGAGATAAGAGGGGCAATGTTCTGCCGGGATTCCTTGTGGGAAAATGGTGAGTCCGTCATACTCATGAACTTCCACGTTATGCGCCGCACGCCAGTGATTTTTCAGAACTCGTAACATGGAGTTACGGTTTTTCTCATAATGGGTAAAAGTTCCAAGTTCTCCAGCCATTTCGGCGGACATGGCATAGGCGGCCCCCGTGGTCATCGCAGAAATCGCACCCGCAATAGCCCGACCGCTTTCTGAGTCATAAGGTATCCCCATCACCATGAGCATAGCTCCCAGATTGGCATAACCAAGACCCAGGGTGCGAAAGTCAAAACTCTTTTTGGCAATGGCCTTGTTAGGAAATTGTGCCATCATCACCGAAATTTCCAAAGTAAGGGTCCACAACCGGCAGGCATGCCGGTAATTTTCAATTTCAAAAACCCCCTTTTCCTCATTGTAAAAACGCATCAGGTTTATGGACGCCAGGTTGCAAGCGGTATCATCCAGAAACATGTACTCAGAGCAGGGATTGGAAGCCCGGATCGGCCCATCTTCCGGGCAGGTATGCCACTCGTTAATCGTTGTATGAAATTGCAGTCCGGGATCAGCACTGGACCATGCAGAATAGTTGACCTTTTCCCACAAATCTTTGGCCGGCACAGTCCTGGCGACATCACCATCTGTCCGGCGGATCAGATTCCAATCCCCATCGCATTCCACAGCACGCAGAAACTCATTGGTGAGCCGAACCGAGTTGTTGGAGTTCTGCCCCGAAACAGTCAGGTAGCCTTCCGAAGTCCAACTGGTGTCATATTCTTCAAACTCAATATCCTTCACCCCTTGTCGAGCTA
>JABIXH010000147.1 GCA_018664975.1 Nitrospina sp.
GATATCGTTCAGGTGATTACCGGAAAAGAAAAGGGAAAGAAAGGGAAAGTGCTCGCCATTTTTCCTGGGGAGCTGAGGGTGACTATCGAAAAACTTAATATGGTTAAGCGCCATATGAAGGGGGATGGCAAGTCACGCCAACCCGGAATTATTGAGAAGGAAAGTAAGATTCATATTTCCAATGTTTTGCTGGTTAGCGACAAGGTGGGTAAGGGCGTGCGAACCAAGATGAAAAAATTGGAAGATGGTAAGCGAGTCCGGGTTTGTGTAAAAACCGGCGATGTGTTGGATAAGGTTTAATATGCCAAATTTTAAAACAGTCTATTTTGAAAAGCATCAAGCGTCCATCCAGAAGGAGTTGGGCCTTGGTAATGTGATGCAGGTTCCCAGAATGTCAAAAATTACTGTCAATATGGGGCTGGGGGAAGCATTGCAGAACTCTAAGTTGATCGAATCTGGAATCGAGCAATTGAAGGTGATTACCGGGCAACAGCCCATAGTTACCAAAGCTAAAAAATCCATTTCCAATTTTAAGTTGCGTGAAGGGGTGCCCATTGGTCTGAAGGTTACCTTGCGAGGAAATAGGATGTATGAGTTTTATGAGCGGTTGGTATCGTTTGCGCTCCCCAGGGTCCGTGACTTTAGAGGTTTGCCTCCCAAGGCATTCGATGGTCGTGGCAATTATACTATTGGGCTGAAAGAGCAATTAATTTTTCCTGAAATCGAATTTGATAAAATCGAAAAAATTAAGGGAATGAATATTACGATTACCACTACGGCTCAAAATGATGAACAGGGCCGATGTTTGTTGACCCATATGGGGCTTCCGATTAGAAAGTAAAGGGATATGGCAAAGAAATCATTAGTCGCCAAGCAGAAGCGGCAGCAGAAATTTAAAGTGCGCCAATATAGCCGGTGCCAGGTTTGTGGCAGGCCTCGGGCATTTCTCCGTAAATTTGGTATTTGCCGGATTTGCTTTAGGGAAAGAGCTTTGCGTGGTGAGATTCCTGGTGTCACTAAGGCGAGTTGGTAGTTAATATAATTAATTTTTTGGGAGTATAGTTTCGTTATGATGACCGATCCCATCGCTGATCTGTTTACCCGTATTCGAAACGGGTTGATGGTTGGGCATCCGAGGGTTGATGTCCCCGGCTCAAAAATGAAAACACGTATCGTGGAAATTTTGAAGGAAGAGGGCTACATCAAAAATTTCCGGATTTATAAAGATAACTTGCAGGGGATCATCCGGGTATATTTAAAATACAAGGGTGATAAGTCTGTGATCCGGGGTATCAAGCGAATCAGTAAGCCTGGGCGACGAAGCTATGTGAAGCGTGATGAGATCCCGAATGTTCTTAATGGGCTGGGACTTGCCATCCTCTCCACCTCTTCAGGGGTGATGACCGATCAGGAATGCAGGGAAAAAGGGGTTGGCGGAGAAGTGTTGGGTCACATCTGGTAAGGCTCCCTTTTAGAGTGATGGGGCTTAGATTTTTTTAGAAGTATAGAATTTATTTTGAAACCGATTCCTGGTTTTGAGTCCCACAAAGAGGTTGGGGCGTATAGACTTGGATTTTATTAGAAGCGTTGATATGTCTCGAATTGGAAAACAACCGATCAAAGTTCCCTCTGGTGTGGAATTAAAGGTCAATGGGTCTAGCGTAGCGGTTAAGGGGCCTAAGGGGAATTTGCAACGTGATTTGCATCCCAATATGAAGATTGAGCTCCAGGATGGTGAGGTGAAAGTGACCCGACCCACTGATGGAAGGCTGGATCGGTCTCTTCATGGTTTGACTCGCACTCTGATCAATAACATGGTTATTGGTGTGTCAGATGGTTATTCCAAGCAACTCAATATTGTGGGTGTGGGTTATAAGGCGGCTCTTAAGGGTAAGGATCTGGTTTTAAACCTTGGCCATTCGCACCCCATCGACTACCCCGCTCCTAAAGATATTGAGTTTGATGTGGACACCAAAAAAAATACCATTGTGGTGAAGGGAGTTAATAAGGAATCTGTGGGCCAGACGGCCGCAGAGATCCGTGGGTTTCGTCCCCCAGAGCCTTATAAGGGGAAAGGGGTCATGTACTCCACCGAGAGAATACGCAGAAAAGCTGGTAAGGCCGCGGCAAGCAAAGGATAATTTAATGAAAACTACTGAACGGGAACGACTGCGACTACAAAGAAAAAGAAGGGTTAAGCTCAAGGTGCAAAAGCAGATGAGCAGACCCCGGTTGACGGTGTTCCGAAGTACCAAACATATATACGCTCAGATTGTCGATGACAGTGAGGGGAAGACCCTTGTGACCATGTCAACGCTTTCCAAGAACTTTAAGGAGCAGATGAAGTCCGGGGGAAACCTCAAAGCGGCAACATTGGTCGGGTCGCTGATTGGAGAAGCGGCGGCGGCTAAGGGAATAAAAGAAGTTTATTATGACCGAAACGGATTTCTATATGCCGGTCGTATCAAAGCTCTGGCCGATGCGGTGCGGGAAAAAGGAATAAAATTTTAATTCATTACACTGGAGGTAGTGTTGCGACAGCGGGAGCAAGATAAACCCACAGATTTTGTTGATAAGGTCGTCAAGATCAATCGTGTAGCCAAGGTTGTGAAGGGCGGGCGCCGGTTTAGCTTCAGTGCCCTGGTGGTGGTTGGAAACCGGGAAGGCAAAGTTGGCTGGGGACTGGGAAAAGCAAATGAGGTTCCTGAGGCGATACGCAAAGGTGTAGAAAAAGCCAAGAAGGGTATGGTGTCGATTAGTTTGGAGGGTTCCTCCATTCCCCATGAAGTGATAGGTGCTTATGGAGCGGGCCGGGTTTTAATGAAGCCAGCTTCGAAGGGTACGGGTTTGATAGCGGGTGGTGCTGTTCGGGCTGTTCTGGAAGCTGTTGGGGTCCGTGATATTTTGACTAAATGTTTGCGGACCAATAACCCGCATAATGTGGTCAAAGCAACTATTGAAGGATTGACTGGTTTGCGTGACGCGAAAGAATGTGCCCACTTGCGCGGGAAATAATGGGCTCCGAATTTTACTGAGGATTGGGAATGTTGCATTTATCAAATTTAGTAGGGCCTGCCGGGGGCAGAAAAAATAGAAAGCGGATAGGCCGTGGTATTGGCTCTGGAACAGGCAAAACTTCCGGCAAAGGCCAGAAGGGTCAAAAATGTCGTTCGGGTGGAAGCCCGCATCCCTGGTTTGAAGGCGGGCAGATGCCGCTTCATAGAAGATTGCCCAAGCGAGGATTTACCAATATATTTCGAAAAGAATATGAAATTGTCAATGTGAGCCAGTTGGCACGTTGTGCCGGTACTGACCCGGTGACCCCGGAAATGATGAAGGAGAAGGGGTTGATAAAGAAAATTGGAGCAGTAAAAATTTTAGGATGCGGGGAGCTGAGTGAATCTATAACGGTTCATGCGCATAAGTTCAGCGGCTCGGCGCAGGCTAAAATTGAAAAGTCCGGGGGAAAGGTTGTTAACCTCTAGATGAGCGGCGCTGATAGTTTTGGCAATATCTTTCGTGTTCCCGAGCTGAAGAAGAGAATTCTTTTCACGCTTGCACTTTTGGTTGTTTATCGAATCGGCGCTCATATCCCGACACCTGGGATTAACTCTGTAGCCTTGGCGGAATTGTTTGCCCGCGCTCAGGGTACTATCCTCGGGTTTTTTGATATGTTCTCTGGGGGTGCTTTAAGTCGCTTGACGATTTTTGCGCTTGGCATCATGCCCTACATCAGTTCATCGATCATCCTGCAATTGATGACGATTGTCTCTCCTTACTTGGCGCGATTGAAAAAGGAAGGGGAGCAGGGCCAGAAAAAAATTACCCAGTACACCCGCTACGGAACAGTGGTTTTGAGCTTGATTCAAGGTTCTGGAATTGCCGTAGGACTGGAAGCTATGAAAAGCCCGAGTGGGGGACTCATTGTTCCAGATCCGGGTTGGTCATTCAGGATGATGACAGTTCTGACCCTCACTGCCGGAACGGCTTTTTTAATGTGGCTGGGGGAGCAAATTACCGAACGGGGTATCGGGAATGGAATTTCCCTGATAATTTTTTCAGGAATTGTTGCAGGAACTCCTGCGGCAATTTTTCAATCGCTGGATTTGATGGGGACGGGCGAAATGTCTGTTCTGGTCATGTTGTTCCTTCTGGTTCTGATGATCGTGGTGGTCGGGATCATAGTTTTTACCGAAGGAGGTCAACGCAGAATTCCGATCCAATATGCGAAGCGGGTAGTGGGTCGGAAAATGATGGGTGGTCAGGCAACGCATTTGCCTTTGAAGGTCAATACATCGGGCGTTATTCCGCCGATTTTTGCTTCATCCATTATCATGTTTCCGGCGACGATTGCACAGTTTATCAGTCATCCCTGGATGCAATCCGTTTCGGCTATGTTGACGCCCGGAACGATTGTCTACAGTTTGATTTTTATTGGAGCCATATTTTTCTTTTGTTATTTTTATACGGCCGTCATTTTCAACCCGGTTGATGTGTCGGACAATTTGAAAAAACATGGAGGATATGTTCCGGGAATTAGGCCGGGCGCTAAGACTTCCGAGTACATCGATACGATTCTTTCAAGGATCACGTTTTATGGGGCGGTATATCTTTCTTTAATCTGTATTTTGCCTGATTATTTGATAAAATACTTCAACATCCCATTTTACTTCGGTGGAACAAGCCTATTGATTGTTGTGGGTGTTTCGTTGGATACCATGCAACAAATTGAGTCCCATTTGGTCATGAGAAATTACGATGGTTTTGTGAAAAAGGGACGATTGAAAAGCCGAAGAGGCTGATTGATGAGATTGATTCTTTTGGGTCCGCCGGGAGCCGGAAAAGGTACCCAGGCAAAAATGCTGAGAGAAAAATTTCAGATTCCGCAAATATCCACGGGTGATATTTTAAGGCATGCGGTTAAGGATAATACGGATCTGGGTATTCGAGCCAAATCATTTATGGATGCGGGTCAGTTGGTTCCAGATGATGTGGTTGTCGGTTTGATCAAAGAGCGTATTAAGCAAGCCGATTGCGAAACAGGATTTATTCTGGATGGCTTTCCTCGGACAATGATTCAGGCCGAGAAGCTTTCGGAAACATTGGCAGAAATGGCTTTGACTATTGATACGGTAGTAGATTTAGAAGTCAATGCCGATGAAGTGATAAGCCGGTTAGCCGGACGAAGCACATGCCCGGATTGCGGTGCCATGTTTCATGAGGAATCCCGACCTCCAAAAGTGTCGGGGGTTTGCGATAGTTGTGGGGGTACTTTGGCCCAACGGCAGGATGACAATAGTGAGACGATTTTGAAACGCCTGGAGGTCTATCAGGAATCTACAGCTCCCTTAAAGGAGTTTTACATGAGGCAAGGGAATTTGAAAACAGTAATTGCAAGAGGGTCCGTAGAAGAAATTTTTTCCCGCGTTTGCGAAATGGTGCGGTAACGGATGTCAAAAGAAGACTCTATAGAAGTGGAAGGCACCATACTTGAACCATTGCCGAATGCAATGTTTAGAGTAGAGTTGGAAAATGGACATAAAGTACTGGCCCATATTTCAGGGAAAATGAGGATGCATTTTATTCGCATCCTGTCAGGAGATAAAGTCAAGGTTCAGCTTTCTCCTTATGACTTGACCCGTGGACGGATCACCTATCGGTACAAATAATAGAGGACAGGAACATGAAAGTCAGGGCATCGGTCAAGCCGATTTGTAGCAAATGTAAAGTAATTCGCCGTTGTGGTGTCGTGCGGGTTATTTGTGAAAATCCGAAACATAAGCAACGGCAGGGTTAATTTCCTAAAGGAGAAGCGGTGGCGAGAATAGCGGGTATAGATATTCCAAAAGATAAGCAGGCAAAAATTGCCTTGACCTACATATATGGAGTAGGCCCCACCCTGTCACGGGATATTTTGAAAAAAGCCCAGGTTGGGGAAGAGATCAGAATGAAAGACCTGACCGAAGAAGAGGTCACCCGAATTCGTAGTGTCATCGAAAAAGAATATGAAGTGGAAGGTGACTTGAGGCGAAATGTCTCTATGAATATAAAGCGTTTGATGGACATTGGTGCCTACAGAGGGTTGCGGCATCGTAAAGGGTTGCCGGTTCGAGGGCAACGGAC